>JAISDI010000021.1 GCA_031264895.1 Endomicrobium sp.
GGTGTAATTTTGGAATGTATGTAGAAAAATTGTTAGGGTTATAAGAAAAAAGGTCAGAAAAATTGAATAAAAAATCGACCTTCTATTAATTATCTTTTCCTTTCATGCGTTTTGCCTGGAAAAATATCTTATGTAAAAAACTTTAACAGCAAAGAAATTGTGATAAATATACAGGATCTGCATTGTCACGGCGAATCGCAGAAAAATATTGCGGCCATATTGAAGAATTTTGAAAAATACGGTTTTGGCGAAATATATCTTGAAGGCGCCGTGGACAATGTGTCGACGCAAAAATTTATAAATTTAAAAGAAAGCGGTTTGGGAAGGCTTGTCATAGACGACTTGGTTATGAGAGGAACTTTAAGCGGCGCCGAATACTATTCAATAAAAGCCGATAAGCCCGACATCATAAAAGCTTTGGACGAAAGCGGCCTTTATTTTGAAAATATTATGCTTTTGGGAAACATACTTGAAAACCAAAATATAATCAAAACCGAAATAAACGGGCTTAAAGAAAGTATCGAAGCGGTAAAAAAAGATTATTATAATTCCGATTTGCTTCGTCTTGATAAATTCAGCCGCGAATTTGCGGAAAACAAAATATCCGCAAAAAAATATTATTCGATAATAAACAAACTGTCAAAAAAAGCGGACATCAATACCGGCGCATACGCAAACGTGGCAAGATACGTAAATCTCATAAATGAAAAAGGCATAGATTACAGGCAAGTAACCGCTGAACTTAAAACGTTTACGGACATTTTAAAAGAAAAAATGCCGTATGCCGCTTATAATGAGCTGTCGCTCAAAAGCAATAACTTTTCCGAAATTAACGATTTAATGCCGGTTTTAGCGCAGCTGTCGGATAGTTACGGGATATGCGCTTCTTATAAACTTAAACAGCTCGACATCTTTTTTAAATATTTAAAAGCTAACGAAGATCTTGACGTTCTCAGTTTTGTCAATGAAGAAGAAAGGCTCATTTATGACATAGGAATTTCTCTTGCACAGACCAAATATGAAAGAGAAACAGTGTTTTTGAACAGGTTCGTAAAAGTTTTAGAAGGCTTTTTTACAGCAAAAATAACTTCGGCGGATTACGATTATTATGTCAATAATTATAAGAGATTCGAAGAAACGTCAGCCAAATATATAGGTACGGAAAACAGGCATTTTGTTTATCTTAAAGAAAACATTCCTCTGTTCGAAAAATATCATGCAAACAATATTAAAAGAGACGATATATTTTTATCTTCACTGTTTTGCTCAAACGAAACTACAGGCGGTTTGCCGTCTTCTTCAAACGATTTTTCCGGATTGAAAGAAATAATGGAATCTGCCAAAAAAGACGCGAAAATCAAAATCGTAATAACGGGCGGATTTCACAGCGAAGGTTTGAAAAAGCGTCTTCTGGAAAGAAAAACGTCTTTTGTCATAATCACTCCGAATGTCAGCGGCGGCGTTGAAACGGCTGAAAATGCTTACGCTTTTGCAATTTCCGAATATTATCAGGTTTTCACAAGCGCAATAAATAAAATGCCTCTGCTATCGGATCCTTTACAGATATCTCTCCCGAAGATCGTAGTTTCGGCCATAAATACGGCCAGAACAAATCAAATGCCTTTAGACGAGATCCAAGAACTGATTAACGAGGTGCTTACCGATGAAAAAGAAAGCGTTTCCGCAACAAGATCCCAGTATGAACATGTGACAGGCGCTGAGATCGTAATCGATTCAACGGGAGATGACAATGCGGAATTTACGTTAATATACGACTATGGTTACGGTAAACATTTTGCAAAATACGTATATGATTTTAAGACAAACTCGGTTTATTTGACCGTTGATGGTAAGAAAGTAAACGATATGTATAAATCTTACTATCACGACGGGAAAGAAGGTTTTTATGCTCCGGGCATTTTTATCAGTTACGAAAACTCTTCCGCAGCGCAGCGCACGGCAGGCCTTTTTAGCGAACTGGGCGCGCTTGGCGGCGTTTTATCTCTTATGAATCCCGCTCAGCTGTTTTCCACCGTTTCGACAGGAGACGGGATATTTAAAGAAAAAAAATCGCCCATGAAAAAAGCCCTTTTAGAACCGCCGTCGGATGCGGATTTACTTAAAGCAAAGAATATGACGGGTAAATCTCTTTTTGAAATAAATCCTTTCAAAGCAAAACTTAGCGGAAATTTTAAACTTATGCCCGACGGAGTTATTGTTTATCAAATAGACGATCCGAAAATATTGGACGCTTTTACGGCTATGCGCGCGGGCGCGCAAAACGGGCAATTCTGGAGTTCTCCGGAAATTGTTCATATTACGATAGGAAGACTTATTCCCGGACAATACTCGCAAAGCGACATAGATAAAATAGTTTCTATTCTTAATGCTTATAATAAAAACGATCCTCTTTCAGACATTGAATTCGATTTTGACGGCATAACGTTCGGATCGTTTAGCGTTACGGCAAATGAAGATATAAAAGCCGAAAAAATAAAATTCGGTTCCAATGCAAAAAAAGAAGCCGCAGATATTAAAGAAACGGCTGCGGAACTTGTCGCCGCAGAAATTGATATCGGGCTTGAAACGGGCAAAACTCTTTCGGAAATGCAGACAAAACTCAATGAAACGTTTAAAGACGATTCCGTATTTGCAAACATGTCGTATAAAGGCGCGCCTGTAAGAACGGTTGAAGTAAAACTTGATTCAGTCGATAAAGATTTAAGCGAATTCTTCGTTAAATATGTTTATCGGGACGGAAGCTATAGCGAAATAAAATATAAATATGAACCGTCTTCTCCGGTAAAACTTTACCGCAGCATTGACGAAAAAAGAACCGGATCCACGATAAAGATGTTTTTTGACGACGACAACGGAGTTTGGCGCGAAAGGTTTTCAGATCCGGCGATAATTGTAAATAACAAATCGATATCCGGCAATTTTTTAGGGTTGTATGGCGAGCTTAAAGAAATTTTATCCGAAGAAAAAGCTTTCCTTTTGCAGCCGGAATATTATCATTTTTCATTTAACGCAAACAGAAGAGTTTTTTTCGAAGGCTCAAGAGACATAACTCTTGACCATGCAGTCGATAAAGACATATTGAAACAAATAAGCGAAACGATACCCCGCGAAGCATACGAAGCGCTTGGCGATATAACGGGAAAACTTGAAGGTTTTTTATTTCTTGCGTCCGACGGTTCCATAGTTTTCAAACTTACAAATCCCGTGATTATCGAAGCGTTTAATAAAGCAAGAAGAATGCTTGACAAAAAAGATTCGTGGGGAGAACCGTCATCCGTGCATATGACCGTCGGCAGACTTTTTCCGGGCAAAAATACTCAAGAAGATATAGATAAAATCAATGCCGTTTTAGATAAATACAATGAAAATAATCCGTTCGGCGATATCGAATATACTTTTAACAATGTGCTTTTCGGACAGTTTGCCGCTACGGGCAACGGTTTTGTAAATGTCGTCCAGCTTAATGCGGATTTGCGCAGGGAAATAGTCGAAGAGCTGTCCTATTTTGACAATGCCACGCGTTTTAACACGGCGGAAGACGGCAGTTTTTTTGAAGCCGAAAACGTTGAAGACATTCTTGCGGCGATCGACGGTATTGCCGCAAACGGTTTAAGCAGATACGAACTGACTTTTGACGCTCTTCTTCCCGAAGGGTATGAGAATAGCACGGAAGAAGAAAGAGAAAACTTCAAACGGAACAAAATATCTTTTGAGAAACTGTATGCGGAAACAAAAAACGTAAGGGATTCCCTGATTTTTAACGCGCGAAAAATAAAGAGCCGCGCGGCGGAAAAAAACGTATCGCTTTCGATGCATTCATTTTCGCTTACATGTATGGCCAGAGACGAAACCGACAGGGAAATTGCAATAAATCCGCATCCGGGCTTTAACGATAAAATGCGCGACATATTTCGTTGGCAGCTTGAAATAGCCGAAGCTTTAGGCATTGAAAATTTAACCGTTCATCTCGAAGATTTTGATACTTACGCTTATGCCGTGTTCGTAAAAGAAGCCGCCCTCAAAAAAATTAAAGTTAATTTCGAAAACAGTCTCGCACATTCCACGGCAATTATGGAAACTCCGGATTCTTTTTATTACCATACCTTTTTTCAGGGTTTTATGCCTAAAGAAAAGTTTGTAGAAACGATGAAAGCCATACAAAAAAAGCTTACGAAAAGAGAACAAAAATATCTGGGAGTTACTTTAGATACTTCAAAAGCTTTAAATTCTTATCTCAAAACTCTGCCGGTCGACGCAAGCTATGCGCAGATAAACGAAGAAGTTAAGAAATTGACATTAGAAAATCTTATAGATTATTACGAAACGATAATAAATGCCGGCCTTACGATAAATAATATACATCTGGCGCAGTTTAGCGTTAATATTGCGGATTTTAGAAAGAGAAAATCTAAAGAGCTTGAAGAAGAACGCATTGTAGTCTACAACAAATCTGATGTTGACGATTTGGTCAATCCGTCGCTTAACATGGCTGAATTTTTAAGGTATTTAAAAGAAAAAGGTTACAAAGGAGCATTGCATCAGGAAACGCCCGGAATGGTAAGCCCTGCAATGCCTTTTATGGCAGCTTCATCTGGTAAAAAATCGGCGAAGGCGCGAAAAAAAGTCGATATCTACGATAACGGTTTTGTCAGCGGAGCTGCTCTTTTAAAAAATAAAAAAACTTTAAAACTTGACGCTGACGCGCTGCGCTATATGCACTACGTCCCCGGAGAAAAAGTTTACATAGCGGTTCTGCCGGACAGAAGCGTCTTCCTTTTTACCCAGATCGAAGCTTTAAAGAAATTTACCGCAGGCCTGCCTAAAAACATTAAGAGAAACATAATGAAGGATGAAGGCATAATAGATGAAAAAGGCGTATTAAAATTTGAGCAGACGCCGGGCTTTTTAAAGTTTGCCGGAAAAGAGAAAGCTTTCAGAATTATAGCAGACGACGCCGGCGTCATAAGAATATTTCCTCACCAACAATACGTAGATACTTTTCTTGCCGAACAAGATGACAGAAAAGCCGTTTACGAAGAATATCTGCGCGGCATAGAGGAAGAGATAAGAGCGACGACGTCAAGCATATCTTTTACCGATAAAAAAATATCTATGGCTTCCAGATTTTTAAACGAAGATCAGACTCACATAACTGCAAGTTTTAAAACCGTTCTTGAATCCATGCTCAAAGAAGACGGACTTAACAGAGATCAAAAAGCTTTTATTGCGCTTCTTTTGACCGCAATTTCCGCAAAAGAAAAACCTGATCTTAAATATGTCAAACGGCAGATAAAAAATGCAGAAGCGATAAATGTGGATTCTCTTATTGTCTGGCTTGAAATGATAAAAAATCCGGGATCGGATAAATTTTTTAACCAAATAATCGATTATCTGCACGCCAAATCTAAAGTAAGCAAATACAGCGAAACTTTTCTAAACGCTTTGGGTTCTCTTGCGGTATATGAAGAATTAAAAAAATCTCTGGCCGTATCGGAAAACGAAAAGTGGCTTTTGGAAACCGAAAGAGACGAAACTCCGGGAAGGCATATGCTCTACGGAAAAGTTTTTGTCGAAGGTGAAATGTCTGAAGAAGACATAGATTTTGAAAGACTTCGCCAACTGGAAAGTTTTGGCATAAAACCGCTGGCTTTGACTTTTTCGCAATACATGAAAAGCAGCGAGAAAAACAGGCTCGGTTATGTAAATATCGAAACCGGCGGGAAAACAGTTACGGTAGAGTTTTCCGTGAACATGAAAAACAATATTCCGGTAATATCGATGGTTCCTCTAAATCTTGAAAGCACAACAATGGATCACAAAGACATTTATGTTAAAGCCGGCGCGGAAATTTTAAATGTCATACAAAACGATTATACGGTAAAAGGGAAATTTGCATATTTGACAAACGGCATTTCTCTGCTTGAGAAAATCGTAAATTTCATATCGCAAGAAAGTTTGTTCAGGGTAGCCGGCATGACTTACGATTTTGATTTAAAAGCTTTTGCTTTTAACGACGCGCAGGCGGCAGGTCTTGCAAACGCCGTTACGGAACTTTTTCCCGAAGCCATAGACATACAAAAAAAATCATCGTATTCCGGTAAAAGCGCGGACGATTATGATTATTACGATATTTCTTCCAACACCGCAAAAACCAAAGATTTTCTCGTAAAAGTGATCAAAAGACTGGTGCTAAAAGAAAAAGAATCAAAAAGCAATGCCGGCGTTATAGTCGGAGAAAGAATAGATTCGAAACTTTTCAGTATGCTTGACGCAAAAAATTCTCCGCTTGCTTCATCGGGCATAAACGGGCTTGCCGCATATTTTGAAAAGAGAATGCTGAAGTTCGATTCCGCGATTTTGCTTCTTGAAGACATAAGCATGAACGGTTTGCCGTTTTTGGCCGATGCGGTTCTTATTGACTGGCAGTCCGTTCCTTTTATAAAAAATATGCAGGCTGAAGGAAAAATAACGGAAAACGATTTAAACATATATGAAGGCGATATGGAAACCGTAAGGAGCAAATCTTTAATGCTTGCCGAAACGGCGCTTAAAGAAATTTCTCCGGAAATAAAAGTAAACTTTGACAGATTTATAAGCGAAAATAACCATCTTGCAAATCTTAGTCCCGCATTACAGTTTGCCCAGTTCATACTTATCAGCCAAATTAAAGACAACATCGACAAAATACATAATAATAGCGGCAAAATGGTTTTATCTCTAAACGTTACAAATGAAATGACGGCAAACGAAATAATTAAAACGGCTCTTTTCTGGCAGAGTCTGGGTTTTGACGGCATAAGAATTAATTTGCCTTTGGAATTGCTTGAGGATCATTCGATTTTAAAAAGTTTATCTTCTAAAATGAAAAGCGTCAACGGCAACTCGATATTGATGTTTGGACTGCCTATGTCTTCGTCTGAAAAATCGATCAAAGCTTTTACGGAAAAAGCTGCCGCCTTTGATATGATCACAGCAATAGACGTTTCAAAACTTGATGACAGCCTTGCGGAATATAAGCAAAAAATATGGGCTGATATAAATTCTTCGAACGAAGAATATCGGGCGGACATGTCAAAATATTTTGAAGATATACGCAAAGCCATAGCCTTTGGGGCGGGATACGTAGGCATAAACGCCGGAACCGATATTATAAGCGCAGACGGCAAAAGCATACATTCGGAAATAATGAACAAAATAAAAGAAATGCTTACGCTAAATAAAACGGTTACCGTGCAGCAGGCATATACGCGCGGTTACGCAACGGGATTGCAAAGCAAAGACGAATTGAAAACCGGAGTTGAAACCAAAAAGCTTATTGTCCGGGAACTTATAAAACTGCAAAACGGCCAATCTCTGAAACAGGGCATGAATATTGACGAAAACTTGCTGGAATCTTTTTCCGATTTTTTAAAGGCTGAACCCGGAATAATAAAATTGAAGTTTGTAAAAGATTCGCTTTCGGAAGGCGGCAAAAACGGCATTTATGCCATAGCCGGATATTTGAGAGGCATGATCGAAGCGCAGCTTCTTTCAGATTTTAGAGAGAAAAACGGCCTTGACGATTCGCTTCAATCGGAACTTCTCAGAAAGCTTTTACTGCTGGACTTTTCAATGCCGGAAGACGCGCAGGCATACGGACAAAAAGATTTTGTGCGTGAGACGGCGGAGCAATTAAGCGCAATAACTCCCGACGAAAAACTCCGGCAGATGCTTGAAGAAAATTACGGAGGCGAAATGTCAAAAACTTTTACGGATTACGCGCTTTACATATACATGCTCAAAAATAACGGTTCTTCGGTAAACGAAATTATCAAAAATATCGATGTTCTTCTAAAAGCTCACTTATCGGAAATAAATTTCGGCTATGGAATACCCTCAAGCTACATTTCTCAGTCGTTCGACGAAAAACAGGCTCTGGGAGAGATTATAGAAATGCTGGCTTTTGCCGAACAAAAACCCGTAATAAATAAATCCGTTAAAGACGCCATAAGCGGCTCTGTAAATACCGTTGCCGTAAGCATGATGTTGAAAGCGGCTTAAAACATGCCTTTTTGTATAATTAGAGAAATAATTTTATCCGATTGAAAAACACGGCCTAAATGTGTAAAATCTAGGAACGTTGATATTAAAATTTCTTTACGGATAAAGGCATGAAAATAATAATAAAAATCGGCACAAGCACTCTTACCGACAAAACCGGCGGCTTAAACAAAAAATATATAGCTTCCTTAGCAAAAAACATTTCAAATCTGCGCAAAGACGGCAATGAAATTTTGATAGTAAGTTCAGGCGCCATAGGCGCCGGAATGGGCTGTCTGAAATTAAAAAACAAACCTAAAACTTTAAGGCAAAAACAAGCTTTGGCGGCTGTCGGGCAGCCTCTTATAATGAACGCCTACGGCGAAGCTTTCCGCGTTTACGGCATAAACGTCGCCCAGGTTCTTCTTACCAGAGACGACTTTGATAACAGAATAAAATATATAAACGCAAGAAACACGCTTTGCGAACTTATGGAAAAAGGTATAATTCCCGTCATAAATGAAAACGATACCGTTGCCGTCGAAGAAATAAATTTCGGCGATAACGATACGCTTGCGGCTTTGGCGGCAGCCGCAGTCGACGCAGACAAACTTATTATTTTTACCGACGTGGACGGCCTTTACGAAGGGCATCCTTCGAGAGGCCTGTTTATTGCAAGAGTCGAAAAAATAACCGAAGACATAGAATCTTTCGCAGGAAGCGATTCAAGCAGCGGCAAAGGCAGAGGCGGAATGAAAACTAAGATCCTTGCCGCAAAGATCGCGGCGGCAGCCGGCGCGGACACTATCATCGCAAACGGAGCCAACCCGGACATTCTCAAAGATATAAACAACGAAAAAGCCAGATGTACGGTTTTTAAAGCAAAGACATGCCGCATGGAAGCAAAAAAGTCGTGGATAGCGTTCGGCAAAAAACCTAAAGGCATTCTTACCGTAGATAAAAAAGCTGCGGAAGCCCTGATAAAAAAAGGAAAAAGTCTGCTTGCCGCCGGAATTACCGGAGTCAGCGGCAATTTTAAAAGAGGCGACACGGTGACCGTATCGGAATAAGATTCTAAAAAAGATTTTGCAAGAGGCTTGATAAATTATAATTATGAAGAAATGCTGAAAATCAAAGGCAAAAACACGAAAGAAATGAAAAAAATCATCGATGCCCAAGAAGACGAGGTAATACACAGGGACAACCTTGTAATTTTATGATAAAAAAATCATTCATACTATTTTTCGCGGCGTTTTTTTTATCACAAGCGGCGTATTCCGCTTTGACAAAAAAGAAATTTACTTCGGATACGGGGCAATATTACATTTATTATGATAATAAAGGCGCGGAAATAGCCGAAGAAAAACTTATAAAAAATAAACCGTCAGAATTTTCGGGTACGGAAATAAACGGTGAAGTAAAAGAAGTCAGCGAAAAAGGCAATCTGATTTTTATGTGGAACTATAAAGACAACAAAAAAGACGGAAAAGCTTTCGGTTTTTATTCCGGCGGGCAGAAAATGTACGAATTGAATTATTATGACGATGTTTTACAGGGGATCGGCATAAAATATTTTGAAGACGGAAGCATGTCGGAAAAAGTATTTTATGTTGACGGAAAAGTGGAAGGCCCTGCGCACATATATTTTGAGAACGGAAATTATTACAAATACAATTATGTCAAAAATAAACTTGAGGGCCTTGCTTATCTTTACGACAAAGAACACCGCCTTCTTGAAATGGCTACGTATGAAGATAATTTTTTGGAAGGAGGCTACGTAAAATATTATCTGTCCGGCGCCGTGAAATCCGAGATGCGCTACAAACGCGGTAAACTCGAAGGTTACGCGAAGTATTATGATGAAAAAGGAAGAGAAGTCAGTACTCTTTTTTATAAAGACGGAAAAGAAATCAATAAAATACAGCATATTGACGATGACAGTAGATCGGCAAAAAAGCAGGGAGCCGAAAACGCCATATGGCAGGGGCCTGCAATGACGCATTTTTACGAATCGAAAAAAATGATAAATGAAATAAAATTTTTTGAAAAAGGCAAATTAAACGGCATATATCAAACTTATTACAAAAACGGGCAGATACGATACAAAGGAAAATTCATAAACGGCATTGCTTCAGGCGTTTTCAGGACATATTCTCCCGAAGGCAAAGTAATCGGCACTGACAACTATTCAAGAGGCAAGCTTAATGGAATATCGAGAATGTATTATGCCACCGGCGAAAAACTTGCCGAATACAGATACAAAAACGGAAAGCTTGAAGACGTTTCTTCGGTATACAGCAAAGACGGCAGCCTTATAACCGAAGCAAGCTACAGAAATAATTTGCTTCACGGCTCGATAAAAAACTTTTATGAAAACGGCACGCTTTGTTTTGAAGGATATTTTTCAAACGGCGAACCGGTAGGACAACTCAGATACTATTTTCCGACAAAAGAACATAAACTTCTATATTTAATAGAATTCAAAAACGGCAAAATCCACAAAAGCACCGCCTTTTCCGAAGACGAATTCATAGAGTTCACAGCCGAGTACTGATCAAGTATCTCTACCCCCCCCTTTAGATCTTCCAACACCTCTTATACACTTAACTAT
>JAISDI010000228.1 GCA_031264895.1 Endomicrobium sp.
GGAATATGACTATAGACGCGGATAACAGAAAGAATAAAGGTTTTGTATTGAGCGGAAAAACAATAACATTCAAAGATCTAACATTCCAAAATTTCGAAAGAGATAACGGTAATGGCGGAGTTATACAAGCAAGCAACTATAGTAGTATAACATTCGGCGGAAATGCGGTAAATTTTACAAGCAATACGGCAAGTAATTACGGCGCAGCGATATATGCTTCCGGTAATTCGAATATAAACATTGGGAATTTAAATATGGTTTTTTCCGGTAACAGTGCAGGTACCGGCGGGGCAATTTATTTAGGTACAGGTGCTTCTATATCTTTTTCGGGTTCAACAATAACGGCAATAGGAAATGAAGCCGGAATAAGAGGCGGATTTTTATATTCAAACGGTCAAACGATTAATTTTAACAGAGATGTAAACCTTGTAAGCAATACGGCGACAAATAATGGCGGAGCAATATATATAAATAATGGAGCATTAACTTTTTCCGATTCATTAATAACAATAAATTATAATAAGTCTACTATAGACGGAAACGGCGGCGGGATATTTCTTGCGGGGAATCCTTTAGCGGATTTTAAAAATATAGATTTGAAGGCAATAGGAAATGAAGCATTAAGTGGCGGAGCAATTTTTGCAGGAAATAATTCAAATATAAATATTGAGAATTCAAATATGTTTTTTTCCGGTAACAGCGCAAATACCGGCGGAGCAATTTATTTAGGCGGCAGCGTTTCCGCGTCTTTTTTTGGTTCAACAATAACGGCAACGGGGAATGTGGCGGTAAGTTCCGGAGGATTTTTATATTCAAACGGACAAACATTTAATTTTGACAGAAATGTAAGCCTTATAAGCAATACGGCGACAGATGCCGGTGGAGCAATATATGCAAACAACGGAACATTAACTTTTTCCGGTTCGTCAACAACGATAAATTATAATAAGGCTACAGGCGGAAACGGCGGCGGGATATTTCTTGCAGGGAATGCTTTGGCAGATTTTAAAAATACAGATTTGAAAGCAATAGAAAATGAAGCCAAAAACGGCGGAGCGATTTTTGCAGGAAATAATTCATCCTTAAACTTTACAAACAGCACAGCAGGATTTATAGGGAATGTTACCTCAAGCAGCGGCGGCGCGATTTATTTAGATTCCGGTGTTTCTGCGTCTTTTGCAGGTTCAACAATAACGGCAATAGGGAATGAAGCGGGAATAGGCGGTGCGATTTACTTAACCGGTAATTCTCCAGTGACTTTTAATGATTCTAATATAAATTTCACAAACAATACGGCAAATAATTATGGCGGTGCGATTTCTGCTGAATACTCTCCAAATATAAATTTTGTAAGTTCTGTAATAAATTTTACAGGCAATACGGCAAATAGGTATGGCGGAGCGATTTATGCTTATAATGGTTCAAATATTTCAAATATAGATTTTACAAGTTCAGGAATAAATTTTACAAGCAATACGGCAGATGACGGAGGAGCGATTTATGCGAGATATTCTTCAAATGTAAATTTTACAAGTTCTGTAGTAAATTTTGCAGGAAATACGGCAAGTAATTCAGGAGGAGGGATTTATGCTTATAATGGTTCAGATATAAATTTTACAAGTTCAGCGATAAAATTCACAAGTAATACGGCAGAAGACGGAGGAGCGATTTTTGCTGAATACTATTCAAATATAAATTTTGCAAGTTCTATCGTGAATTTTGCAGGCAATACCTCAAACAATGGCGGAGCTATATATCTTATGCGTAACGGAACAATAATTTTTGATAATTCCGACATAACCGCAACAGGTAATGTGGCAATAAGCTCAGGCGGGTTTTTATTTTCTGATGGCAATAAAAATATAGAAATAGATTTGGATAAAATCCACTTGGCAGGTAATATGGGAGGAACAGGCGGAACGTTTTACGGACAGAACGGAACGACATTTACGTTTACGGCGGCAAATTCGAATATATCAAACAGTACGGCAGGTTATGCGGGCGGGTTTATAGCATTGGGAAGCGGAGGAAATGCCGATTTTAGCGGGACAACATTAAACGCTTCTTTGAATAAGGCCGGCCGGTATGGCGGATTTATGTATTTGACGGGCAATGCGCAGGCATTATTTGGAAAAGCGAAATTTGAAAATAACAGGGCAGAAAAAGAAGGCGGAGCAATATATCTTGATGGGAATTCTCAAGCAAATTTTGAAAACACGAGTTTTGAAGCAATAGGAAATGCAGCTGGGGAAAACGGCGGAGCAATAGCGTTGAACAGTTCAAAAATGACTTTTGATGATTTTGTGGAATTTAGAAATAATGAAGCATTGGAAAAAGGCGGAGCAATATATGTATCGAATGGGTCAACCATAACGTTTAGTAATGCCGGGTTTGTGGGAAATAAAGCGGGAGAAAAAGGCGGAGCGATATATGTTGAAGGAAAATCGACAGTAGAATTTAAAACAAGTACACAAACGATATTTTCAGGAAATAGAGCCGGAGAAAGCAGTAATGCTTTATATGCGGGAAACGGCGGAGCGATATATTTTGAAACAGATGCAGGAGCAAGCGTTGAAATGTATGACGGCATAGGCGGGGAAAGCGGCGGGAAAATATACGTAAAAGGCGACGGCGTATTTAATTTGTATTCCAATGCGATGGAAAACGGAGCGGATATAAAGATAGAAAGCGGAAAATTTAATTTTAAGAACGGAGCAAACTTGACAGCGGGAGTTTTTGAAAATGATGAAAATTCCGTATTGGATATGCAGGACGGAAAGCAAAATGAGCTGACAGTTTCAAAGTTTATAAGCAAAGGAACAACAAAGATAGATTTATTTGATGTGAATGTACAAAGAGACAGGATAATATCTACGGGAGACATTGAGCTTGGCGCAGAAAGCAAGCTTGAAGTTCAAATGTCTGCGGATATGGAAGATTTGGATTTCAGGAAAAAAGTGTTCAAGTTGATAGGATACGGCGGAAATTTGAGCGGCGAGTTTGAACAAATAGACGTTATGGCGGCAAATGTGTTGTTGTCAACAGCGGCAGTGAATGTAAGTCATGGAAATTTTATAAATGATTGGATAACGATAGAGGTAAAAGGGAACAATGAAAGCACGAAATTTAGCGAATTAAAAGGAATGACGTTTAACCAGAGAGAAGTAGCAAGGGCGTATGATAAATTGTCTAAAACAGCGGACGGGAACGATTTGGATGCAGTGATATCAACGATAGATACGGAAACAGACGTGCTAAAGAAAGAGTTTTTAGGGGAAGCAGCGGGATATTTTGTAGCAAACGTGATAAGGAGCGGAGGAGAAAGCGGAAATGATGGGATATATGAGAGAATAGAAGATAATGAAGAAAACATAATAAGTAAAGGATTGTGGGCAGAGGGGAAAGTGAATGTGATAACGAACAAAGCAGACAAAAATTCGCCAAACGATTATAAAGACAGCATAATGGGAGCAGTGATAGGATACGACATGAAATTTGAAAAGATACCGGAAGCGGTGATAGGTGCGTACGGAAAAATAAATAAACATGAAATAAGACAGGACGCGGGAAATGAGGGAGAAGTAACAAACACCGCAATAGGAGTGTACGGAGGATATGTAAAGAGCAAGTGGGAAGTAAAAGCAATGCTGTCAGGAAGCGCGGAAAGTTATAAAACGGAAAGAAGAATACAGTTTATGGAAAGAAAAGCGGAAGCGGATTTTAACGGACTGACAATAAACGCGGACATAGAAGGCGCGTATAAAATGGACTTAAACAGAGATATGAAACTAAGATATTATGCGGGAATGGGAATGAGAAGATCGAGTTACGGAGAGATAAAGGAAAAAGGAGCAAAGAGTTTAGACATAATAGTGGAAGAAGGCAGCTATGAGAGAGCAGCAGGAAGGCTGGGAGTAGGAATAGAGCAGAAAAAAGAGATATACGGATGGTATGCAAGGGGAGAATACAAAATATTGTTCAATGGAAATGTGGCGGAAATAGAGAACAGATTTGAAGGAACAGGAGAGAAGTTTAAGTCAAGGGGATCGGAAGAGGGAAAAGGAGAGCTAGGTTTGAAAGCAGGGGGAAGCGTAAGAATAGGAAAGGGTATAAATATATACGCAGATGCAGGATATTACACGGGCGATAAGTACGGGAATGTGTACGGAGATATAGGAGTAAGATGGTTTGTGAAGCCTTAGCAGGGTGCTTGCGCACGGCAAGATAGAACGGCTGCGTTCCTTTAGTCGTTGTCGTGATCGTAAAATTTCCCGTCGGCGAGGTTCCGCTATTGCTTCGTCGCCGCGCCTAGCATTTAGGCTTGTTTTGACCAAACGCATGCGCGTAATTTGTATGAACATGCCCTAGTTATTTCCAATGGTTTCCATTAGAAAATTTTAGTTCAATTATAGAACGGAGAGCGCCAGGGGTTGAGGCGCTCTCCGTTCTTTTTCCGATATATCGTATCGCAGTACTGCTTTATTTACAGATTGGATTTATATTTTTTGTATAGACGCTGTTAGAAACCGATTTGCGTTCTGATGCCGTAGACGAAAACATTATCTTCGGGGGTATTGCCGCCGTAAGTATTGTTTAAATACTGTAATGATGGCGTTATTATGACATTTTCGTTTATCGCAAAAGCATAATAAATTTCCGCATTTACTTCGCTTCCGTCTTTTTCAAGGTCGGTATTGTCGAAAATGTCTTTTGACGTGTTTGCAAAACCTAAAGCAATGCCTAAACGGTCATTGTCCCTTGACCATGCCGAACCCAAAAACTGTGCGCCTATGCTTGCGGCGATCGATGAAGGCGCATAAAAAATATCATAATCGTCGATTTCACCGTCGTCGTCGGTGTCTATTCCTGTTCCGACGGCAATTGACGGATCCCTATAACCAAACCTTGCAAAAAGGCCTATAGTTTCGGTTATCTGCTGGTCTGCGCTTATGCCAAAACCCGAAACGCCTTCTTTAAATTCTCTGTTTTTAACGTCCGCATATACAAAATTTGCGTCATTGTTATTCCAATAAAATATTCTGTAATTTCCTGTTTCGTTAGGTTTAAACGCCAGCTGTATCGTGTTAAAACCCCTTGTATCGAAATGGGCTAAATCAGAATTTGTTTCAAGGTAAGAATAGGAAAATTCCAACTTCTCTATCGGAGAATAAGTTACGTTCACTCCGAACTTGTAAAAATCCAATGGGTATACAATCAAAGGATTTGAAACAAAAGCATAATTTATAAACTGCGCCGTTTCGTCATTGGCGTATGCGTTTTGGTCAAAATACAAAGCCGGATTTATTTTTCCTATTGTTACGGAGAGTTTTTCGTCAAGCAGAGTTTGTTTGTAGTACAATTCCGCTACGGTCAAAACATTGTCGGTATTCCACACGTCGCCGTTTACACCGTTTGTGTATGAAAACACCGAGCTGAGACCGTCGCCCTGACCTACTACGAGATGCGAGAAAACCGAAGCGCCGCCTCCCAAATCTTTTCCTATGGTTATGTCGAACGAATAAGCCAAATCATTTTCGCCTTTGGCTTTTTCCTGCGAATTTACTTTTGGCGTTCCCTGCAATACTATTGTTCCGTATGCGCCTATTTCAAGTCCTAATTTGTCCGCTGCGCTTTCTTCCTGCGCCGTCGCTATGTTTCCGCCTGCAATAACTAAAGCGGCAGTCAATGCTGCTAAAAGTTTTATATTCATTTTTTTATCCTCTTGAATAACGTCGAAAGACGTCTTGATTTTTATTTCAAGAGGTTGTATACTCTAAATCTATCGGAGAAAGAGCACAACCTCTTTTTCTGTACAGCCGCTAAATGTTACTGCATTTAGCGGCTTTTTTTATCTAAAAATTCCGATATTTGCGTTTTTTATATTCCGGCTCTTGCGCCTTCTATGGTTCCGGTTTCAAGCGCGAGCAGATGATCCGCCCATTTTGCAGCCCAGTCTCTCAGTTCCGATACCGTAAGCGGCTGCGGAGCTTTTGACACTTCATGCGCCGCTATTTTTTTTGCAAGGCTCAAATACACTTGCGCCTGCGCTGAATCCGGAGCGGCTTCTATGGTTGTTTTGCCCTGAAGTTCGCTCTGCGTAACCGTCACGGAACGCGGAACGTATTCCACAACCTGAGTTTCTGTTTGTTTGACGAAATCGTCTATAATATCTTTTGCATAAGGCTTGTTGATGGAATTTGCTATAACGCCTCCCAGCAGCGCGCCTCCGGCATTTGAATATTTTTTTATTCCGTTAAACAAATTATTTGCCGCGTATATCGCCATAAAATCCGACGATGAAACCGTAAAAACGTGTTCTGCTATGCCTTCCCTTATAGGTACGGCAAAACCTCCGCAGACTACGTCTCCCAAAACGTCAAATATCACATAATCCAAATCGAGTTCTTCAAAAACGTGCTGCTGTTTAAAAAGCGAAACCGCAGTAGTTATTCCTCTGCCGGCACAGCCAACGCCGGGCGCCGGCCCGCCTGCCTCAACGCAAAATATTCCGTTATATCCTTTAAATATTACGTCCTGTGCTTTGACATTGGGCTTTTCCCTTAAAGTGTCAAGAACCGTAGGTATATATTTGCCTTCGCGCAGAGTATTTGTAGAATCACTTTTCGGATCACATCCGAACTGCATAACCTTATATCCAAGCGTCGATAATGCCGCGCTTATATTGGATGTGGTAGTTGATTTCCCTATACCCCCTTTTCCATAAATCGCAATCTGTTTGATCTTTTTGGCCATTTTACAAAACCCCTTTTTTGAAAATCATTTATTCTTTATTTATCGTTAAATTTGGCGCATTCGCGAACTGCAAAAATGCGTTTTTTCCAGCGCTTCTTTAACCGTTCCGAAAAATTCTATCGGAATTATTTCTCTTTTTTCCAAATCGGCTTTTATCCAAATACCTATTCTTGCAACTATCACATAACTGCAATCGCATAAAAGCTTTATAATATTTTCCAACCCTTCCGCCGTATGCCCGTTCTGTCCGCACATTCGGTCGGATTTTCTTATTTCTATGTATTCATATTTTTTTGTATGTTTATCCATATCAATTATCCTAAACGCTTCACATTTTCCAAAATGCGTGTCGATAAATTCCCCATCGCTCGACGCTAAAGCTATTCTTATTTTCTTCATATTTCACCCTTTCATATTAAACATATATGAAATATTTTACAAAGTATAATAAATATTTTTCAAAATGTCAATCAAACATATATGTTTTAAAAAAGAATGTTTTCTCAAATTCTTTTGTCAAGCTTTCTGATGGCTATTCTTCCGGCTGTTTGAATCAACTGTACGATTATCACAATTAATATTACCGTAAACAGCATAACCGAAAGTTTGTAGCGGTAATAGCCTATTCTTATCGCAAAGTCGCCTATTCCGCCTCCGCCGACCAAACCGGCGACCGTTGAAAAAGACAGGAAACTTATCGTAAGCATTGTCGCGCTGCTTACAAGTCCCGAGCGCGCCTCACGGTATAAAACTTTCCAAATAATTTGAAAAGTGTTTGCTCCGGCAGCTTTTGCCATTTCTATAACGCCTTGGTTTACTTCAAGCAAAGTTTGTTCGGTAAGCCTTGCAAATTCCGGTATGGCGCATACCGACAGCGGAACTATCACGCCGCCGGTTCCTAAAGAAGTGCCGATAATAAAACGCGTGACGGGGATCATTGCGACAAGTAAAATCAAAAACGGAAAAGAGCGTACGGTATTGACTATAAAATCCAGTACGACATATATTTTAGGGCTTGATTTGACGGCGCCCGGTCTTATAAGATA
Source organism: Endomicrobium sp. (assembly GCA_031264895.1). GTDB lineage: Bacteria > Elusimicrobiota > Endomicrobiia > Endomicrobiales > Endomicrobiaceae > Endomicrobium_B. The sequence continues at coordinate 7,800 of JAISDI010000228.1, forward strand.
GAGGTATGTTCCAAGCGGTATGCCGAAAGTTACGGCGATCGCAATGGTTATGCTCATCATTAAAAAAGTTTCGTATAAAGCCGTAAGTATTTGCGGAAAATATTCTATTATTTCCTGCATTATATTCCTCCTCCTTCGGCAAAAAGATATTTGCCTATTTTTGAAGACGCGGTAGTACAGTTTGCAAAATCTATGATTTCGGCAAGAAACCCATTTTCCAAAACTCCGACGCGGCTGCACAATTTTCTTGCTACTTCCATCTCGTGCGTTACTATGACTATCGTTATGCCAAAGTTCCTGTTGATTTGTTTTAAATAATTTAAAACGCTTTCGGTGGTTTCAGGGTCAAGGGCGGCGGTAATTTCGTCGCAAAGCAAAATTTTAGGATTACCCGCTATGGCGCGCGCTATTGCGACCCTTTGTTTTTGTCCGCCTGAAAGTTTTGCGGGATACTCTTTTATTTTGTCTTCCAGATCCACTATTTTTAAACTTTCTTTAACGCGTCTGTCAATTTCAGGTTTTTTTACGCCGCTTATTTCAAGCGGAAAAGCGACATTTTTAAAAGACGTGGCATTGTACAAAAGATTATACCCTTGGAAAATCATTCCTATTTTTCTGCGTCTTTTCAAAATCTCTTTTTGGGAGAGTTCCGTAAGATTTTCTCCGTCGACAAACACTTCTCCGGACGTAGGGTATTCCAAAAGGTTTATGTGGCGCAGCAGCGTCGATTTTCCTGCTCCCGAATAACCTATAAATCCGAAAATTTCGCCTTTTTTGATTTCTACCGAAATGGAATCCAATACTTTAATAATTCCGTTTGCGCTGTCAAAAGATTTATTTATGTTTTTAAGTTTTATCATAATAGATTCATAGATGCGTTGAAGTATGGACGCAGCGCCTGATATTGTGCGTCCATACTTACGCGCTTCTATCCTTTGCCGCGTTCTGCGCGGCTTACCAAGCCGGCAGAAGAATTTCTCTGCCGTCAAAAGCGTCTTTCAACGCTTGTTTTACCGCTTCCGTATAGTAAGCTTTCTTTAAAATTTCCGTCTTAGGGGATTTTAAATTTTCTTCACGTACGGCTATGATGTCAGCCGCCCAAAATTTTTCAGGCTCAGGCCACAGAACGTCTTTATTAAAATCCAGACCGATCTGCGCAGCGTTTGTGGCGTAAAGAAAACCGGCGTCAGCGTCCTTTATGGTTCTTTCAAGAAGTTCGTATTCCACTTCCACGAATTTGAACTTTTTTGGATTGTCGATAATGTCGGCTTTGCTTACGCTTTCCGAAGGAACTCCGCTTTTGATTTTTATAAGTCCGGCGTCGGCCAAAATTTGGAAAGTTCTGAAATTATTGCCTACGTCTGCGGGAATAACGATTTTTGCTCCTACGGGCAAATCTTTAATGTTTTTATACTTTAAAGAAAACAGCCCCGACCTGTCAGTGAAAACAGGAAAAGCCGGCACAATATGTCCTTTATGCGTTCTGTTAAATTCCGTAAGCGCAGGCGTATGCTGGTGATAATTTGCAAACACTTCGCCGCGCTCCAAACTTTCGTTTAACTGCACGCCGCTGATAATTCTGTAATCGAGTTTGTATCCCAGCTTTTCAACTTCTTTTGCCCACGCTTTCGCCGTATCTTCATAAACTTTTAAATTAGTTACGGCAAGTTTTATAATTTTGTCGTCATTTTTATCTTTTGCATAAGACGGCTCAAAAAAAGCGCCGCCTAAAATTAAAGCGATCGACAAAACCGCAAAGAGCCCGTAATTGAATGCCAATGATTTTATTTTATTCATTTTTTTCTCCTTGTCAGAATATGTCTTTTTGTTTTGCATACGGAACTACCAAGCCGGCAGTACAATTTCTTTACCGTCAAAAGAGTCTTTCATGGCTTGTTTTACCGAGTCCGTATAATAAGCTTTCTTTAAAATTTCAATTTTTGGCGAATTTAAATCTTCTTCGTGTACGGTTATAATGTCTGGCGACCAAAATCCTTCTTCTTCCGATAATAAAACGTCTTTACTAAAATCAAGACCGATATTTACGGCTTGCGTTGCGTACATAAAACCCGCGTCGGCCTCTTCCAAAGTTCTTTCAATAATTTCGTAGTCCACTTCCACAAAATTGAACTTTTTAGGATTATCGATAATGTCGCCCTGCCCTACGCTTTCAGCCGGAATGTCGGTTCTGATTTTTATAAGTCCCGCATTGGCCAACATTTTAAAAGTTCTGAAATTGTTTCCTATATCCGGCGGAACTAAGATTTTTGCGCCGACCGGCAAGTCTTCTATCTTTTTATGCCTTAAAGAAAAAAGTCCCGCTCTGTCTATGAAAACCGGAAAAGCCTGCGCAAGATGTCCTTTATGCAGCCTGTTCCATTCTCTCAGAAATGCCGTGTGCTGATGATAATTTGCAAATACTTCGCGGCGCTCTAAAACTTCGTTTAGCTGCACTACGCCGACAAGCTGTAAATTCAGTTTGTATCCTAATTTTTCCACTTCTTTAGCCCATGCTTTAGCCGTGTCTTCATAAACTTTGAATTTTATTACGGCAAGCGTTATGGTTTTATCGTCGTCATTATTTTTCTTTGCGCAAGCCTGCGCGAAAAACAACGACGCTGCAAACAAAACTGCCGACAAGACCGCAAAGCGCCTGCGTTTGAAATTAAATAAATTTATTTTACTCACTTTGTTTTCTCCGTGATTTTTATTTTTTTAAGAGATAAAACTATGATAAGGCAAACGTTTTAACTTGCGAATTTATAAAATGTTATACGGAAAAACGTTTGCCTAATACATTCGTCTTTGATTGGATTGGTTGATGTTCAATAAGAAGATATGCGAAAACGCCGCCGCGTCTGCGGGGTTTTTAAGGATATTGCCGATGGGGATTTTGAAATTATTTTTTGACATATTTTATTTTTATCCGTGCGAAAAAGTTTCCATCTGTCTGTTGTCATAGAGTTTTGACGACAAATCCGCTTTGCCAGGTATGCCGCATGCGTCGGCGCGGCAATGTTTGCAGTGGTAAAACACTTCCATAAAATCGCTTGCGGCTTTTCTGGCTTTTGCAAGATCGTCGCATGAAGGCGTTTTAAAATCTTTAAATTCGCCCTGCGGTATGAGGGGAATAATATTATAAATTTTTGCGCCCGCCGCTTTTACGGTTTTTGAAATTTCGGATATGTGTTCGCCGTTTATTTCCGGTATCAATACCGTGTTTACTTTTACGGTCGCGCCCAATGCGCTTATTTTTTCTATTCCTTCAAGCTGGCTGCCTATCAAAATCTCGGCGGCGGTAATACCCGTAAGTTTTACGCCGTTATAAGATATGCGCGATACTATTTTATCCAGTATTGCGGGATCGACCGCATTTACCGTAACGGTAACGCTTCTCACTCCAGCGTCGTAAAGCGCCTGCGCTTTTTGCGGCAGCAAAAGGCCGTTTGTGCTTATACATTTTATAAGTTCCGGATGTTCTTCGTTTACAAGTTTAAAAGCTTTTAACGCATTGTCCGTAGCTAAAGTGTCTCCGGGTCCCGCTATGCCGACGACCGTGATGTCCGGACAAAGTTCAAGAGCTTTATTTACTATCTTAGGCGCTTCTTCGGGTTTTAAAATTTTTCCCGTAACGCCGGGTCTTTCTTCAGTTTTATTTAAAGTCCTGCTGCAAAATCTGCATTGTATATTGCACGACGGACTTACCGGAAGATGAAGCCGTCCGTACTTATTATGCGCCGCCGCGCCAAAACACGGATGCAGCTGGCTTACTTTTATATCCTGAATATTTTTAATTTCTTTCCCTAATGACATAATTTTTTTCCTTTAATGAGGACTTTTCTAAAAATTAACGGCTTTAACGTGGAGCAACCTACTGCGCATATGTGTTAGAGCAACGACGAAATCCCCCGTCCGCAGAGTTGTGGACACCCCATTTAGAAAAGTGGGAATTACGGCGAACGGCAAAAAACAAAAGTGGATTCCCGATAAAAACTTTCGGGAATGACGGATTTTGGCCATGTCAATTCCATGTTCGACATGGGATTCGTTAAACCGCCGAGCTGCCATGTTTGTAAGCGCGTTGTATTTCATTTTTATCTTTTCGTCTTTGTCGTCATTCCCGAAAGTTTTTATCGGGAATCCATTTTCGTCGTTGCCTTTTGCTCCACTTTAAAAACCAGAATCTATTTTTTGACAAAAATAATATTTCCGAATCATTAGCCGCCGTCAATCGCTTTCATAAATATTTTTCGATAAATATCTGTCGCCGCGGTCGGGGAAAATAACCGCTATATTTCCGCTTTTTATTTTCTCCGCGATTTTTCTTGCCGCCGTCAAAGCGGCTCCGGTCGACGTTCCAGCCAAAACTCCCTCTTTTGCGGCAAGTTTTCTTATTTCGGCAAAGGCTTCTGTGTCGGACACTTTTATAATTTCGTCGATAAGCGACTTGTCGAAAGCTTCCGGCATAAAAGTATTTCCTATGCCTTCGATCGCATAACAGCCGGCTTCGCCGCCGCCCATAGTCGATCCGTAAGGGTCGGCAAGCGCGCCTTTTATGTTTTTATTTTTTGATTTCAAATATCTTAAAACCCCGCTTATCGTTCCGCCGCTTCCGGCTCCGGAAACCAGATAATCTATTTTTCCGTCCAAATCTTCGTAAATTTCTTTTCCGGTTGTTTCATAATGCGCCTGCGGGTTTGCCGGATTTTTAAACTGATCCAAGCATACCGCGTTTTTATTTTCTTTTACTATTTCTTCGGCTTTGTCAAAAGCGCCCTGCATTCCTTTTTCATACGGCGTATTTATTATCTCCGCTCCCAGCGCGCGCATTATCGCCTGTTTTTCAAGCGAAAATTTCATCGGAACCGTAAAAATGATTCTGTACCCTTTTCCTATAGCCGCTAAAGCTATTCCTATTCCCGCATTTCCGGCAGTCGTCTCGACGATTATGCTTCCCTGCTTTAAAAGACCGCTTTTTTCAGCCGCCGAAATGACCGCCATGCCCATTCGGTCTTTTACGCTTCCGCCGGGGTTTAAAAGTTCAAGTTTGGCAAAAACGTTTACGTTTTCCGGAAAATCCATATTGTTCAATTTTAATACCGGCGTATTGCCGATTAATTCTCTTATATCGTTATAATATTTCATATTTTGTTCCCACATTAAATTTTGCTTTTCAAAAATGCCTGTTTTAAATCTTCGACGATATCTTTTTTATCCTCTATTCCTACGGAGACTCGTATAAGATTATCGCTTATGCCTATTTTATCCCTTATTTCTTTTGGAATGCTTGCATGCGTCATGCTTGCGGGATGACATACAAGCGATTCAACTCCGCCGAGACTTTCGGCAAAAGCTGCGGTTTTCAGATTTTTTACAAAATCGTTTAAACTATGCTCTTTTGACAGAAGAAAGGAAACCATGCCGCCCGCGCCCGAAGCCTGTCTGTTGTGTATTTCATATCCCTGCGAATCTTTGAACCCCGGATAAAATACTTTTTGCGCGCTGCCGGAATTTTTTAGAAAATCCGCGACGTATTGCGCGTTTTCAATGTGTCTGTCGATTCTTACTCCCAGCGTTTTTATTCCGCGCATTAAAAGCCATGAATCGAAAGGTTCCAATATCGAGCCTGCGGCATTTTGAAAAAATTTAAGCCTTTCCGCCGTATCTTTATCTTTTATGACGGCAAGCCCCGCTATAACGTCGCTGTGTCCTCCGAGATATTTTGTCGCGCTATGCACGACGATATCCGCGCCCAAAAGAAGCGGTTTTTGAAGATATGGCGTCATGAAAGTATTGTCGACTATAGTTGTTACGCCGTACTTTTTTGCAATTTCCGCGACGGCTTTTATATCTGTTATCGTCAGCAGCGGGTTTGCGGGCGTTTCTATTATTGTTCCTTTTATGCTTTTGTCTTCTTTTAATTTTTTTTCAAAAACTTTTAAATCCGTAGTATCGGTTATTTCGTATGAAACGCCGAAGTTTTTAAATATTTTATCCAAAATCCTGAAAGTCCCGCCGTAGACATTTTGTGAAATGAGAAATTTATCGCCGCTTTTAAAAAGCATTATTACCGTCGTCAGAGCCGCAAGTCCCGAGGCAAAAGCAAAACCTTCAATGCCTTCTTCAAGCTCGGCTATAAGCGCTTCGAGCGCCTGCCGCGTAGGGTTTCCCGCGCGTCCGTATTCGTAGCCGGCTTTAGTTTTACCGAGTTCAGTTTGCCTGAAAGTAGTCGCCTGATAAATCGGTATGCTCACTGCGCCCGTAGTTTCGTCTTCGCTTATTCCGCCGTGTATAAGTAATGTATTTATGTTTTTAGCCATTTGTTTTTTCCTTGTTATTTTCTTCTATTATAGAATCCAGAACCTGCGTTATTTTTGCGTTTATTTCAAATACCCTTAAATTTTTTTTTATCAGGTAATCTGCCGCGCTTTGTCCTATTTTTGCCGTAAAAACCGCATCGCAGTCTTTAAGCAGTTCGTAGGCCTTTGCGAAATTTTCGTCGTTATGACATCGATGGGCATTGCGTTCGAACCTTCTCTTTTGCAAAAGAGCGGCTTTTGCGCCGTCAATCTCATAAATGTAAAACATGTCGGCCATTCCGAAATGCTGGTCGACTTCCGTACCGTATAAAGACGCGAATGCAACTTTCTTAAACATAAAACCCCTTTTACGTTTTTTTTATAGCCTGCTCTATATCTTCAATAATATCTTCCGCGTCTTCTATCCCCGCGCTGAAACGGAAAAATCCGTTATGAAATTCTTCCGGATACAAATACTGCCTTTCGTCATTTTTTCCCAGATAAGCTATTAAACTTGTGTCATGCCCTAAAGATACGGCAGACGTAATGACGCGCAAATTGCTTACAAATTTATTGTGAGCGTCGTGGTCTGCTTTTAAAGCAAAAGACAGAAGTCCGCCAAAACCCGGACTCATCTGCAAAACGGCAGTTTTATGTCCTCTGTGGCTTTCTAATCCCGGGTAAGAAACAAAACTTACCGACGGATGATTTTCAAGAAACTGCGCAATTTTTAGAGCGTTTTCATTGTGCTGCTTCATTCTCAGCGGAAATGTGGCCGCGCCTCTCATTATAAGCCAAGCGTTAAAAGGGCTTATAGTCGCTCCGAGATTTATTTGCGCTTCTTTGCGTATAATGTCCAAATATTCTTTTTTGCCGCTTATGCTTCCACCCATTGCGTCGCCGTGTCCGTTGATATATTTTGTAAGGCTTTCGACGGAAAAATCCGCGCCGAGTTCCAACGGCCTTTGATTGTAGGGGGAAGCCAAAGTATTGTCCACCGAGAGCAAAGCATTATTTTTATGCGCAATTTCCGCAATGGCTTTTATATCGGAAATCGAAAGCGTGGGATTTCCGGGCGTTTCTATGTGTATAAGTCTGGTATTTGGTTTTACCGCCGCTTTCACCGCTTCCAAATCCGACGTGTCAACAATGGACGTTTCGATTTTATATTTATTATTGAGTAATTCGTTTAAAAGCCTGTAAACCGCTATATATGTGACGCTTGAAAAAATTACATGATCGCCGCTTTTTAAGAGAGAAAAAAATAATCCGGACAATGCCCCGACTCCGCTTGCAAGAACAACGGTATCTTCGGCATTTTCAAAAGATGAAATCTTTTCCTGCAAATATTGCTGATTTACTCCGCCGTTTCTTGTATATAAATTCTGCCCCGCGCCGCTCCAGTTTATGTCTGTCGGATCGTATGGCAATTCATAACTGTTAGCCATAGTAATAGGCCGCTTTATAGCTTTTGTGTCTATATCTACATCATTACCAGTATGAACAGCCCTTGTATGAAACCCAAATTCTTTACCATAAATTCTTGCGCTCATAATAACTCCTAGTAAACATATATGAAATACTATAATATTGTTTATCGATTGTCAAGTAAACATATATGTATTACAAAATAATAAAAATTAAAAATCCCCTGCCGTAGATTCTATCTTAAGCAGGGGTTAAAGACTAAAGAGGAATGCGGCTTTTCTAGTTTGCCGTCTGCGAAGACCTATGGGTATGTTGTGAGAGCGGCATTATAAATATCTTCGATCAATCTTAGTCCGCCTTTGTATCCTATGTATGGCGTTGTTAGGACTAGTCTGTACGTTGACGGGTGGCCTATTGAGATGAAATCGAATTGTTTTTCTTTTGCAAGCTCTTTGTCCCACGCTCCGCCAAGAAGCGCGCCGCGTCCGCTGTGATTTGCTTTTCTTATGATGTCCTGCGCAATTCCGCCGTCTGGTTCGAAATAGATTTCTATTTTCTTTTTGTCGGAAATTGTCGAGGCCGTTTGCAAAATTTTTTGTTGTTCTTGTTCGGGCGTTTGTTCCATAATAAAAAGTTCTTTAGGAACTAGCCCGACTTCGTGAAGTAAAAATTTTGCGCATCCCAAAACATATCCGCTGTCGCTTAAAATATGAAAAAAATTCGGCAATCCATATCTGAACTCGAGCAGAAAAGTCGCGAGATTGTCTATTTCTTCATAAAAAGCTTTTTCTTCGCGCGCGATAAAAGCGTTTGCTTTGTTTTCGTCCAATTCCGCGCCTGCTTCTAAAGAATATGCGAGCAGTTCTTTTAAAAATTTTGTCGTTTCATTTGAACCTATCGGAAAATACGGAAACTGAAAATAAGGCTGATTATATTTATTTTTCAGATTAACCGTTATTTCAGCCCCATACCACGGCGAAATCAAAACATTGAACGCTGCATGAGGAATGGTTTTCCATTCGGCTATTCCGTTTGAATAAGGGCCGAATAAAATATTTACTTTTAATCCTATACCCTCGAGAAGCCTTTTTATTTCTTCGAGATTTCCTTTCCAAAACGGATCTTGATAAGGAAGCGAAGCAAAAACATTTACGAGGTTTTTTTTCTTTTGTACGGTTTTGTCGTATACTTTGTCTATATATTGGTCTATTATGGCGTTGACAACAAGGCTGTGCGATTGGTAATTCGTATACTTAAAACCTGCGGTATCAACGTAAACTACGGGTTTTCCCTCATTGGCAAATTCTCTGACAACGGAATTTACGTCGTCGCCAACTATTGCGGAAGTGCAGCCCGTAAGCACAACCTGTAGCTCGGTATCCAAAACTTTATAGGTATTATCGATTATTTTTTTAAGTTTTTCTTCGCCCCCAAAAACAACTTCGGTTTCGGTAAAATTAGAACAAGGCGAAGTGCTTCCTCCTGCATACCCCGTAGATCTTTCAAAAAATCCCTGAACCATAGTCCCGCACCCCGGCCCGGAATGAAGTATCGGCACAGCTTTAGGTATTGCAACGACAGTCTGCATCCCTCCGATAGCGCACATAAATCTCTGCTGCTCAATAAGTTTTGACATTTTTATTACCCCTTTGTTATGATAACCACAATTATTAATTAGTAATTAACAACAAGTCCTTGCGGGCGCTTGTGCATGGCATTTTAGAACGACAACGACACAAAGACTACCCCGTCCGCTTCGCGTCCACCCCTTCACAGAACTATACTTGACCCACAAAATCATACAAAGCATTCTCTATATGCTAATAAGATATTAAGTACATTAAGCCCTTCCCAAATTGTTTTCACTCCCGGCGGGCCATC
>JAISDI010000233.1 GCA_031264895.1 Endomicrobium sp.
AATTTGCCTAGCGCTAAAGCAATTAGTAGTTTTAAATCAACCCACTGTATTTGTATTTAACATGGAACCCCGATTAAAACATTCGGGGATGACAAACTAGCGAAATCATCTTTGTCGTCATGCCCGAAATTCGTGATCGGGCATTGTTCCATTTTGTCGTGGTCGTAAAAAATCCCCTTCTGTGAAGGGGTGGACGCGGAGCGGACGGGGTAGTCGTTGTTGCCGTGGCCGTTCTCGCTAGGGCAAGTGAAATGATGCGTATGCTAAAGTATACATAAAAAAACATATCACATCATGTTGCACGAGGCAACACATCATTAGCGAAGCGGCATCATGAGTAAAGCGCATATCATGCCGTTGTCTTTTTAATCGCCTGCAAGGGCAAGGGGAAGATAAATGGATATAATAAAAATACGCGGAGCAAGGCAGCATAATTTAAAAAATATAGATTTGGATATACCCAGAAATAAGCTTGTGGTCATTACGGGGCTTTCGGGGTCGGGGAAATCTTCATTGGCTTTTGATACTATTTACGCCGAGGGGCAGAGGAGATACGTTGAATCGCTTTCGGCTTATGCAAGACAGTTTTTAGAACTTATGGAAAAACCCGATGTCGATATAATCGAAGGGCTTTCTCCGGCAATTTCCATAGAACAGAGAAACCCTTCTCACAATCCGCGTTCGACTGTGGGAACGGTTACCGAGATATACGATTATTTGAGGCTTTTATTTGCGCGCGTCGGAGTTCCGCATTGTCCAAAATGTTCGCGAAAAATTCAGCCGCAGTCTTCGCAGCAGATAATAGACGAAATAATGAAATTGCCGGAAGGTAATATGGCGCACATTTTGTCGCCTTTGATAAAAGGAAGGACAGGAACTTACGAAGAGCTTTTTGCCAGACTTGCAAAAGCCGGCTATACCAGAGTCAGAGCCGACGGAAAAGTGTATTCTCTTGACGAAAAGATCGTTTTGGACAGATATAAAAAACATACTATTGAAATAGTCGTCGACAGGATAAAACTTGATGGATATCCACGCTTGCGCATTGCAGATTCCGTCGAAGTCGCTTTAAAAGAGTCAAAAGGAATGGCAGTTGTATTGTCCGTAAACAAAGACGGAAAAATAGAAACCGAAACGGTTTTCAGCGAACATTATGCCTGTGCTGAATGCGGAATCAGCATTCCGGAAATCGAGCCGAGACTTTTTTCTTTTAACACGCCTTTCGGAGCTTGTCCGGAATGCGGCGGTTTGGGAAATAAAATCGAAATAGACGAAAATCTTATAGTTCCGGACAAAACACGTTCTCTTCAGCAGGGCGCAGTTATAGCTTGGGCGGAGCCGGTAACTACCAGAACAAACAGATGGAAAAATTCGTGGGGCGGTTATTACTGGGAACTTTTAAGTTCTGTGGCAAAAGCAAACAAAATTCCGCTCAATAAACCGTGGAAAGAACTTACCAGAGAGCAGCAGGAAATAATTTTATACGGCTATGACGGAGAGTTTGAAGGCGTAATAGGGAATATGCAGCGCCGTTACAGTGAAACAGAATCTGATTTTGTTAGAGAAGAAATATTCAATAAATATATGGGCAAAAAGATATGTCCTGCATGTAAAGGAAAAAGGCTGAAAAAAGAAGCTTTAGCGGTTTTGATCGATGACAAATCCATAGCCGATATAACGGGAATGTCCGTTGAGAAAGCTCTGGCTTTTTTCGGTAAAATAAAGTTTGTCAAAAAAGACGAAATAATAAGCAAAAGCATTTTAAAAGAGATAAGGGCGCGCCTTTTGTTCTTGGACAATGTCGGTTTGGGTTATCTCAATCTCGACAGGGAAAGCGGAACTCTTTCCGGAGGGGAAGGGCAGAGAATACATCTTGCGACGCAGATAGGTTCGGGGCTTACGGGCGTTTTGTACGTTCTTGACGAGCCGTCAATAGGGCTTCATCAAAGAGATAATAACAAGCTTCTTGAAACCTTATTTAAATTGCGCGATTTGGGAAATACTTTGATCGTCGTTGAACATGACGAAGATACTATGAGAATGGCCGACCATGTAATAGATTTAGGTCCCGGCGCCGGCGTTCACGGAGGGGCGATAGTAGCCGAAGGAAACGTAAAAGAAATTATGAAATCCCCGAAATCATTGACGGGACAATATTTGAAAGGAGAACTGGAAATACCGGTTCCGCAAAAAAGAAAGCAGCCTATAGACAATAAATGGCTTGTAGTTGAGGGAGCGGAACAGTTTAATCTTAAAAAAATAGACGTTCACATTCCGCTTGGATTATTTGTCTGCGTTACCGGAGTTTCGGGAAGCGGTAAATCTACTTTAGTTCACGAACTGATCTATAAAAGTCTTGCGCATAAAATTTACGGCGCAAAAGATAAGCCCGGCAAATTTGCCGACATGCGCGGACTTGAAAACGTAGATAAAGTCGTTATAGTCGACCAATCGCCGATAGGAAGAACCCCGCGTTCTAATCCCGTAACGTATACGGGCGCATTTTCGATTATAAGGGATTTGTTTGCGCAGATGCCGCAGGCAAAAGCAAGGGGATATATGCCGGGCAGGTTTTCTTTCAATGTAAAAGGCGGCAGATGCGAAAACTGTCAGGGCGACGGAACTTTGAAAATAGAAATGCAGTTTTTACCTGATATTTACGTCAAATGCGATGTTTGCGGCGGGCGGCGTTTTAATGAAGAAACTTTGCAGATAAGATATAAAGGCAAAAACATTGACGAAGTTTTAAATATGACCGTTGAAGAAAGCGTAAAATTTTTTGAAAATATTCCTCAGCTTAAAAGAATTTTATCCACTTTAGACGACGTTGGCTTGGGATATATGAGAATAGGACAGCAGGCCACTACTCTTTCCGGAGGAGAGGCGCAAAGGGTAAAACTTGCCTCGGAACTTTCAAAAAGAGCGACGGGAAGAACCCTGTACATTCTTGACGAGCCTACAACAGGCCTGCACTTTGCCGATGTCGGAAAACTGCTTGAAGTTTTACAAAGACTTTCTCATGCGGGAAACACGGTTTTGGTAATAGAACACAATTTAGATGTTATTAAAACGGCGGATTGGATAATAGACTTGGGGCCTGAAGGCGGCGAACGCGGCGGAAAAGTCATAGCCGAAGGCACGCCCGAAGAAATATCTAAAAATACAAAATCTTTTACGGGACATTATCTAAAAGAGTATTTAAAAAGACAAAAGTTTAAGTAAATACAACGCATTTTTGGTTATTTTGCGATTGACAGTTTGCTTGATAAATAATAAAATACACAAGTTATGTAATTATAGAACATAGCATAAAGATAAATCGGAGGGATTGTTATGAAAAAAGTTTTGCTTTTGGCATTGTTCGGAGTTTTGGTATTTACAGCTGGCTGCGGAGGCAAGAAAAAAAATATAAATGACGGCGCAATGCCCGGAACGGATATTACCATAACGCCGGATTTTGCCGATGAACCTTCTCTTAGAGGAGATTTAGATAAGGATATAAATCTTAAAACGATATATTTTGAGTTTGACAGAAGCGAATTAAGCCCGGACGCATTGAGTACGCTTAAAGAAAACGCGGCATACCTTATAAATAATTCCGAAGTTAAAATTGTCGTAGAGGGACATTGCGACGACAGAGGAACTGTCGAATACAATTTGGCTTTAGGCCAGCGCAGAGCCGTGAAAGTTAAAGAGTATTATACGCAGCTCGGAATAGCTTCAAACAGAATTGCTACGATATCTTACGGCGAAGAAAAGCCTTTAGATACCAGAAGCAATGAAAGCGCGTGGACAAAAAACAGAAGAGCCGAATCTAAGGTCATGGTTCAATAATTAATGAAATATTTAGCGGTATTTTCAGTATTATTTGCGTTTACGCTTTCGGCGTGTGTGCCGACAAGCAATCAAAACGTTACGGATCTGAAGGGCGAAATTGCGCAGCTGCAAATACAGTTTAAAGAGTTGCAGCGCAATCATGCCGATTTATATGCCAAGGCAGATACGGAATTTGTTACTCTTGACGTTTTGGCGGCGTCCGTTCAGGATTTGCAGACTAAAGTGTCTGCCCTTACTCAAAAAATACAGGATTTGGAAGCTGCGTCAAAGAAAAAAAGTAGAGACAGAGACGTTGGCGACGCTATTTTGCCTTCGGAGCTTTATCAAAACGCTTACAGCGATTATTCTATGGGAAAATATGATTTAGCTTATAAAGGATTCCAGTCTTTTGTTGACAAATACCCCAATGCAGAACTCGCCCCGCAGGCCGTTTATTTTATGGGCGAGTGTTTTTATTCAAACAGCAAGTGGCAGTCCGCTCTTGACGAATATCAAAAAGTCGAACAGAAATATCAAAGATCTGAGCAGGTTGCTCCGGCAAGGCTTAAAATTGCTCTTTGTTATGAACTTTTAGGCAAAAAAAGTCAGGCTATGAACGTTTTCGGTTCCATAGTTAAAGATTTCCCGCAAAGTTCGGAGGCTTTAACCGCAAAGGAAAAAATCAGAATATACAATAATGCTCAAAAGAGATGATTTCTTACCTTATTTGATAATTTCGGTTGTTGTGCATGCCGTTGTGTTGTTTTTTGCTTTCAGCGGCAGACCGCAGCAGCTTTTTGTTTCGGCGCCTATAGACGTTACTTTTTATACTCCGGCCCAGAGGCGTTCTGACCCTCCGCCGGTCGAAAAAGCCGAAACAAAGACGCCTGAAACGGTAAAGGAAGAGGTCAAAGAAGAACCTAAAACAAAAGAAGACGTTGTGGTTAAGGCAAAAGAAAAACCTCAGCCAAAACCCAAGCCTAAACCTAAACCAAAAGCTCCTCCCAAAAAGGAAGAAGAACCAAAAAAGGCTGAAACGCCTCCTCCTCAAAGCCAAAACGTAAATACCGTACAGGCTCCGGGAGACGTCAGGTACGAAGCAACAGGCGCACAGTTTGACGGGTTGGCTTTTGATACGGCAAATTTCAAATACGCCTATTATACTAATACTATTGTAAGAAAAATAAGCAGATTTTGGCAGTGGTCGGAAAGCTACGGCAGACGCAGAGCCGTAGTATATTTTAAAATATTGAGAGACGGCTCAATAACGGACATTTCCGTTAAAGAATCTTCCGGAGACGAAAGTTTTGACCAAAACGCGCAAAGATCGGTAAAGCTGGCAAGCCCTTTTGCTCCTTTGCCGGACGGATACGGCGGCGATTCTTTGGGCGTTTACTTTGAGTTCAAATATAGAAATTAAATTGATATAAGCGGGAGTTTGATTTTGGATTATTTTATAATTAAATTATCAAAAAAAATGCTTTTTGCGGCAATGGCTGTTTTTTTGTTTGCCGCAGCGGTTTTTGCGCAGGATGACGTTTATCTTTCGCTGTCTGCTACGGGAAAAAGATCGGACATTGCGGTAGAATCGTTTACTACGCCTTTCAATACAGCAGACGATATGAAATATGCCCAGCTTTTGAAAGAAGTGATAGAAAACGATTTGGTTTTGTGCAGATATTTTAACGTTATTACGGGCGATCCGGAAAAGAAAGTTCCTTTTGACATGAGAATGCTTTTTTGGGAGAAAAAAGGCGCTTCCGTTCTTCTTACCGCCGCCGCAAAGGTAAAAACCGAACAAATTACGCTTGAGGTAAAACTTTACGATGCCGTAAGCAAGGAAATTATCTGGCAGCAGGTGTATAAAAACGAAACCATAAACTACAGATGGCTTGCGCATGAGATAAGCGACGAAATAGTGAGAAGGTTCACAGGGGAAAACGGAATAGCGCGGTCAAAAATAGCTTTTATAAATAACAATACCCGCTTTAAAGAACTTTACGTAATTGATTATGACGGACACAATCTCAGGAGACTCACAAAAGATAATAAACTTAACGTTTTGCCGAGATGGTCGCCTAACGGAGAACAAATTATTTATACGAGTTATCTCTACAATAATCCGGATCTGTTCGCGCTTAATTTGGTAAAAAACAGAAGAAGCATAATTTCGAAATATCAGGGTTTAAATGCCGCAGGCTCTTATTCTCCGGACGGAAAAAGAATACTTTTAACTCTTTCGCGCGGCAAATATCCGAATCTTTATTTGATAAGCGAAAGCGGCGAAATAATTAGAAGAATGACCGACGGCTCATATATTGACACAAGCCCTTCTTTTGCGCCCAACGGGCAGGAAATCGTATTTATTTCCGACAGACCCGGTTTTCCGCAGCTTTATATAATGAATATTGACGGCGGAAACGTAAGGCGCCTCACGACAAACGATTTTTGCGATTCGCCCGCGTGGTCGCCGAGAGGGGACAAAATCGTTTTTACCATGAGACAGCAGAAAGGCAATTACGATTTGTTTGTCTACGATTTGCCTACTTCAAAAATTACAAGGCTTACCAGCAACCAAAGAAATAATGAAAACCCGACATGGTCGCCCGACGGGAGATTTGTGGCGTTTTCTTCAAGCAGATCCGGACGCAGCGAGATTTACATAATGGCTATCGACGGTTCCGGCACGAGAAAACTTGCGGAAATTCCGGGTTCTTCGTTTACGCCTTCATGGTCGCCTAATTTAACGTATTAAAAAATATAAGGGGAAAAAAATGTTTGAAGGTAAAAGTTTTTTTGAAATCCTACAGCTTGGCGGCTGGACGCTTTATGTTCTTATCTTCGCTTCGATTTTGTCGGTTACCGTGATTCTTTTCAAACTTATAGAGTTTTGGGGAAAGTCTAAAACGACAAGAATAGAGTTCGTCTCAAAAATAGTCAAAAGACTCAAAAAAAACGATATGGAAGGCGCTATTGAGATATGCGATAATACAAATTCCCCGATGTCGTCCATTGCAAAAGCCGGAATTACAGCGCACATCGAGAAAAACAAAAACATCGGCGAAGCAATGGAAAGAGAAATAATGATAGAAACCGTAAAGCTTGAAAGGTTTATTACGATTTTGGGAACCATAGGAAGCATAGCCGTGTATATCGGTTTGTTCGGAACGGTTCTGGGAATTATAAGAGCTTTTCACGACATATCGCAAGTCGGTTCCGGCGGAATTTCGATCGTTATCGGAGGCGTTTCCGAGTCGCTTATAGCTACGGCAGCCGGACTTTTTGTCGCAATACCGGCAGTTATAGCTTATAACTTTCTTACAAAACTTATAGATAAATTTGTGGTAAACATGGAATATTGCGCTTCGGCAGTGGAAGATTTTATCTTGGGAAAACCGTCCGATGAAGAGAAATAGAAAAAGAAATAAAGTTATGTCGGAAATAAATATAACGCCCTTTACGGACGTTATTTTGGTTCTTCTTATAATTTTTATGATAACTACGCCGATGCTTATGCAGCCGGGTATTAAAGTAAATCTCCCGAAAACACAGACTACCGACAATGAAGATACTTCAAATATAGAAGTGCTTATCTCGCCGGAAGGCTATGTGTACATGAACGGCAAACAAATTCACGAATCGAATGTCGAGGCGACCATAAAAAATCTTCTGGCCGCTTCGCCCAATAAGCCCGTGGTCATTAAAGCCGACAAAGACGTAAAATACGATTATGTCATAAAATTTATGGACGTGTCGAAAAAAGCCGGAGCGACGAGATTTGCTTTGGCCGTCGACAATTCGCCGAGAAAATAGGTGCGCGCTATGATAAAAGTTTTGAATGTCATGCTTGTTTTTTTATGTATTATCGCGGGTTCGAGTTTTTTGTTTTATTCTCCTTTGCAGCTTCACGATTTGATAACCGGCGCCGAAGCGGTGGACGGTTTTTTTATTTCATGGCCTTTCGTCAGAGTTTTTACCGAGCCGATATACGCTTTTTCTTTTTACGCGCTTACTTTAAACAGAGATTTTTACCGGCCTGCAATTATTTCATGGGTCGGCTGGACAGTTTTTTTGGTTTTTATTTACTGCGGAATAAGAAGAAGAAGCATAGAGCGGACTTTATCGAGAATTTTTTACGCTTTAATGATTCTTGCCACGCTGTTTATGTTTGTAGTTTTTGTTCCCTTGCCCGGCCCGAAACTCAATAAACCAGACGGTTTTATTGCGGCGGATTTTCATTCGCATACCATATATTCGCACGATAATTTATCAAAACCTTCTTCGAGTCTGAGGTTTCACCGTTTGAACGGGTATGATTCTTTTTTTGTTACGGAACATAATCACACAAAAGGTTTTGATAACTTTCCGGAAAACGCGAAATATAAAGAAGTTTTTCCGGGCGTACAGATGCAGACAAAAGACGGGGTTTCCGTTCTGCTGCTTTCCGGAAAAGCTTTTGACGGCGAAGAATATGCGTCAAAAACCATTAAAGAAATTATTGAAAAAGCTCATCAAAACAATATGCTTGTAATTATGCCGCACTGGTGGAAATGGCATAAGCAAAGCCTTCAGGAACTTGCGGAACTCGGGATAGACGGTTTTGAAATTTATAACTGCGGTTACAGAAATATTTCCAAACGCGACTTTCAGGATATAGTAAAAATTTCTAAAGATAATAATCTTTTAATGATAGGCTCTACGGATTGGCACGGCTGGGGCTATATGACGGATGTATGGACTGTTTTTAAATCAAAACGCGAGAACAGTCTTAAAGACGCTATAGATAAAAAACCAGAAACTCAGGTTTTGGTATACAGGGACAGCCAGTCGTCTTCAAAAATCAGATTCATCTTTGAACCTTTTGCAGCGTTTTATTATTATGTCAAAAATGCCGATATGATTTCAGTTCTTTCTCTTATGGTATGGCTGATGCTGCTGAATGTGCTTTTTATAGGAAATACCGCAAAATACATAAAAAAATATACGCCTCCTGCGGTAATGGTCATTATGGCGGTATCTGCGGTTTTCATTTATATTTCATATATTCCGGCTCAGGGATTAAATAAAATCATTCCGTCGACGATTCTGCCGGTTTTTGCGGTTTGCTGCGCGCTATGGTTTTTCGTTTGGAGAGTTAATGGAAAAAATATTCAATAAAAAGAATACTTTTTTCCTTGTCGGGTTCGTAGTTCTTTTTAAACTTTTCCTTTCCTGCGGATTGGAACTTCATCCCGACGAGGCTTATTATTGGCTTTGGTCGGTTAATTTGGCGCCGGGGTATTATGACCATTCGCCGATGGTTGCATATTTTATCAAGATAACCACGCTGTTTTCCGATTCGGAGCTTTTTGTAAGATTTTCTTCGATAATCACGACAATTATTTTAAGTTTTCTGACATGGAAGTTCGTAAAAAAACTTTTTGACGAAACCGTTGCGGCGGCTTCGGTCATAATACTTAATACTTTTCCTTTGATGCTTATAGGTTCCGTCATAATAACGCCTGACACGCCTCTTTTTCTTTTTTGGTCTTTTACAATATATTTTCTCTGGAAGCTTACGGAAACAAAACAAACAAAATACTGGTATATGACCGGTATTTTTTTCGGACTCACAATGCTTTCAAAATATACGGGAGTTTTGTTTGTTCCGTGTCTTTTGATTTATATGATATTTGACAAAAAGCTTGAATGGTTTAAAAATAAACATTTTTATTTAATGTTTTTTGTTTCATTAATTATTTTTTTTCCGGTAATTTACTGGAATTGGCAAAACGGCTGGATATCTTTCACTTATCAGCTTAACCATGGCTTGTATAATACCAAGCTCAATTTCGGGTACATATTCGAATATCTGGGCGGTCAAGCGCTTATTGCCGGGCCTTTTGTATTTCTTGCGGGTTTTGCCGCTGCAGTTATGTATTTTTTTTCAAAAGATGCAAAAAAAATATTTCTTGCGTCTTTTTCGCTGCCAATAATATTATTTTTTGTTTGTACGGCTTTAAAAAGACTGCCGGGCGCAAATTGGCCGGCTTTCGCTTATTTTGCGTTGAGCATAGCGGCGGCGCAATATATGCTCGGGTCAAAGAATAAAAAAAATATTCTTATAATTGGTATAATGATCAATATGGTCTTTTCCGTCGTTGCGGGAGTTCACGCCGTCTATTCGGTAATTCCCGTTTATAAATTTTCGCAAAAAGCGGCGGTCGCCGATGCGACAAATTGGTTTACGGGGTGGAAAGCTTTGGGGGAAAATTTGTCAGAGAGAGATATTAAATACGCGGTAACGCACGCGCATCAATGGGGAGCGGCCATAGCGTATTACGCGCGCGGTAAAGTTAGTCCGGTTTTAGATAAAGTTCCAAGAAACAGATTTAATCAGTTCGCTTTTTGGGATATTCCGGAACATTTGGCCGATTCAAAAACCGCGATAGTAACAATCGATAACAGAATGGAAGACGATCTTTCGACTATACCCGGCGCGGAAATATTTTTCGTTTACAGAAACAACGTTCCCATAAGGCAGTATGCCATAACGGAAGTCGGCGGATACAAAATAGAGTCGGATATCAAAAATGCGAGGCAGAAACGTTGAAAAAAATTTTATCAATATTACTGCTAACGGTTTTTACGCCTTTTATTTACGGCGATAATTTAGATCAAAAACTGGTTGAAGCGGTAAAATCTAATAATTATACCGAAGTGCGAAGTCTTCTTGTGCGGGGCGCAAATCCTGATGCAAAAGACTCCATGGGAAATACCGCTCTTGTAGTGGCCGTCAATAACGGAAATGAAGAAATCGCGGACGTTTTAATAAAAAGCGGCGCATACACAAGCGAAAGTTACATGAGAGGTATGAGCGTGCTTATGCTTGCGATAAACAAGCAAATGGAAGATACCGCAGTTCGTCTCATAAGATCCGGCGCAGATATTACCGCAAAACTCAGCAACGGTTCTAATGCGCTTATGATGGCCTGTGAAAGAAATCTCGAAAGCGTCGTAAAAGAGATAGTTCTCAAAGACAGGCAGATTGACCTCAACGCTAAGACCGTACAAGGAGTAACGGCTCTTTCTATAGCGCTTAAAGAAAAAAATATGATCATTGCAAAACTTCTTCATACAAAAGGCGCAAAACCGTCAAACCTTATGGAGTCGGCTTGCGTTTCAGACATAAAAACTTCAGACGAACTTTTGGCGTCCGGCGCGGATATAGAAATACGGGACGAGCAAGGAAAGACTCCTTTGATAACGGCGTTTATACATGAAGATTATTCGATGGCAAACTTCCTTATTTCAAAAGGAGCCGATATAAATGCCTGCGATTACGGCGGCAATGCGCCCGTACTGATCGCAAGCATGGCAAATAACGGAGCTTTGCTGGCATTGTGTTTAAACAATAAAGCGGACGTTCTCGTTAAGGACATAAACGGACTAAACGCTCTTATGTTTCTCATTTTTTTTGAGAATGATTCGCTGATAGATTCAATGATAAATTACAGCGATAAAACCGTAAACTGCGTTGACAATAACGGCATTACGCCTTTGGTTCTGGCAATAGGCAAAGGCAATAAACGCATTATCGAAAAACTTATTTCCAAAGGCGCATACATAAATTCAAAGCATTCCAGAAGACCGTTAAACGTAGCCATAGAAATAGGCAACCTCGAGATAGCAAAATTCGTTTTAGACAAAGGAGCGAGAATAAACGCGAAAGATCTTAACGGAAATTCTCCGATAATTACGGCTGCAAGCATGAACAATACCGAAGCGGTAAAATTTTTGATCGCGCACAAAGCAAAAACAAATGTCAGAGACGCTTCCGGACTTACGCCTGTAGATTATGCCAAAAAGTTTTCTAACAAAGAAATAATGGCGGCATTAAATTACACTGATAACGCAGACTAAATTCTCTGGGTACGTCGACGCTTTTGAAATTGGAAAACTATACGAATTAATATATAATTAAGTCAAGATCAAACTAAATATTATGTAAAAAAAGGAGAACGCCTGATGAGGTTCACAAAAGTCTTAATGTCTTTTTTATTGGTTTTGTCTGTATCACTTTCTTACGGTCAGGACTATCTTATGCATACGCTTATGACGCATACCGACAGCGCCAGATCCGTAGACTTTTCAAATGACGAAAAATACGTCTATTCCGCAGGCTACGATTACAGAATAGTTAAATGGAGACTTGATAATTCCGAAAATTTGGTTTATCTGACCGGACATAAAGACATAATAAATTGTGTCAGAGTCAATTCCAAAGGGGACATTATTGCTTCCGCAGCCAATGACAATACAATTAAACTTTGGTCGGCAAAGGCGAATAACCTAACAAGAACTATGAGGGGACACAACCATTATATTAACAGCATTGACTTTTCAAAGGACGGAAAAAATCTTTTGTCGGCAAGTTCGGACAAAACCGTTCTGTTGTGGAACCTTGCTCCTTCATATTCGGTACAAAGAGTTTTCAGAGGGCATACCGATATAGTCAGAGACGCGGTTTTCAGTCCGAACGGAAGTTATGTGGCAAGCGTCGGCGAGGACAAAACCGTAAGAATATGGTCGGCAAAAACGGGAAAACTTTTGCAGACCGCAAAAGATCACAATGATATAGTAAACTGCGTGGCATTCAGCCCAAACGGCAAATATCTTGTCTCGTGCAGCGATAATGACGACATCATTATCTGGAATTTTGAAGGCGGAAAAATCACGATGAAAAATCATATAACCGGACACAGAAGCAATGTCAATACGGTCGCGTTTTCCGGAGACAGCCTTATGATCGCCAGCGGAAGCGACGACAACGACATAAAATTATGGAGTGTCGAAACCGGAATGCAGGTAGCTTCCCTTATAGGCCACAGCGACAGAGTAAACGATTTGGTATTTTCAAAATCCGGAAGATATATAGTTTCCGCAAGCGACGATAAAACGATAAAAGTTTGGGGGCCTTTTCAGTTTGACGAAAGCATAGGCGCATTAATGCAGCAAATGGAAAGCCTTGACGTATCCGATGAAGATCTTTAAACAGGGTGAAAAGCGCGCAAGTTCGGGAGCAATAACGATAACATGGGCAAAATAAAAAATATTCTCAATTATTTGTTTGTTGACGATGTACTGAAAAGAGACATAGATTTCTTGAGACAGGTCTCGATATTTTCTCATTTGTCGCACAGGTCTTTGGCTAAAATAGCGCTTATAGTTTTCAAAAAAAATTATGCCGCCGGAGAACAGGTTTACAAAAACCGTCAGGAAGCAAACGTTTTATACATAGTAAAAAGCGGTGAAATACTGGTCAAAAATTCCATGACCGGCAAAACGGTTGGAGAGGGCGATTTTTTCGGCGAAATATCGCTTATAGAAAACAGAAGGCACGACTCTACGGCGACCGCTTTAAAAGACAGCGAACTTTATCTTATCTACAGAGTTAAATTTGACGATATGGTTGATTCAAACGCAAAAGTCGGTTTAATAATAATGAAAAATCTTTGTTTGATATTCGAAGCGAGATTGAAATGCGCCGAACAGGAACAGCCTGCGGCGGAAGCTCTGCTTGAGCAGGATAATAATGACGACAGAAGCGTCAAATAACCGCATATTTATCATAAGCATAATAATGTTTCTTGCGGGGTGTTTATTTTTATACTTTGCCAGAAGCATTCTCACGCCGTTTATTTTGGCGGCTTTTTTTACATACCTTTTATCCCCGTTGGTAACTAAAATTCAGGTTTACGGATACAGGCGCTGGGTAGCGGTGGCGTTATTTGCCGTGATTTTCGTAATTGCCGCGGCAATGGCGCTGGCTGTAATAATACCTGCAATTATTGACGAAGTCGAAAAACTTACTGTCAATTGGAGTACATATTATGATTATGTGTACAGCCACGTAATTAAGTTAAAAGATAAAATCGAAGCTACATTCCCTATTATTCAGGAGTACAGACTTTCGGAAACTGCCATAGAAAAAATAAACTCATTTTTAACTTCGGAAGCGCAAAAAGTTCCGCAGTATGTCATGAACATATTTTCTCTTTTTTCCGTAATTGTTTTGATTCCGATGCTGGTTCTTTTTATGCTTGTCGGGGGAGGTAAAGGCGTTAAAACGATAGTTGAAATTATCCCTTCAAACCATGTCGAAACTTTCTTATCGGTAATTTATGAAATGGATTCCGTACTTGGAAAATTTATAAGAGGACAGCTGATAGAAGCTACGTTTGTCGGCACATTATCTTTTATAGTTTTGAGCGCGCTCGGAATAAATTACGCTCTTTTAATAGGAATAACCGCCGGAATAGCAAATATGATTCCTTATATGGGTCCCGCGATAGGCGTTATTCTCGCTTGCGTGGTCGGGCTGGTACAGTTTCAAAGCGCGGCTATTTTAATTAAACTTATTCCTTCGTTTATAATAATACAGTTTTTAGATAATAATCTTGTGCAGCCTTTTGTCGTAGGACAAAATGTAGATTTAGGCCCGGTCACAATGATTTTTGCAATGCTTGCCGGCGCGCAGGTTTTCGGGTTTCTGGGCATAGTATTTGCAGTACCGGTTGCGGCCATAATAAAAACTATATTTT
>JAISDI010000250.1 GCA_031264895.1 Endomicrobium sp.
TCATGGTCGTCCGGAAAACAAGTAAAATGGGACGGCAAAAATGACAGAAGCGAATACGTCGGCAGCGGCGTTTACATATGGGTAATAAAAGACGGCGGCTCAAAGTCCGGAAAAATAGCCGTAATAAGATAATCCCACCTCCTTTGCAGTTATTAAACCGTTTGTAATTGAACATGGATTTCCTATAGATACTTTCAAGCAAATAGATTGTGTAAAGCGCTTTTTTTATTATTAATGAAAATTGTTACAATAATATTATGATCGGCATATTTAAAACTTTTGTAAAAAACAATAGCATTAAATTTTTTATTGTTGCTTTAACAATACTATTCCTATCCGTTTATATATGGCACGGCGGCGGGCATTTTGGGCATGAAGACGAGCATGATGATTGCGCCGTTTGCTATATGCTTTCGCAAAATACCAGTTTTAACGCGTTTGAAGTCGTCGCCGTTATCGTTGTGTTTGTCATAATTAAAATCCTTAAAACAATAACTTTTTTAAAACATTCCTCAGTTAAATCCACAACATTTTCAAGAGCGCCTCCCTGTTTAATTTAATTTTTCATAAAAAATAAATTAAAATAAATTAAATTAAATCAGGAGAAAATAATGAAGAAAATAACCGCATTATTGTTTTCTTTTTGCATTTGCGCGTCTGCAGCTTTTGCACAAGAAAATGATTCATACGTTGAAAATTCGGACAAACAAAGTATTTTTAAATTTTTAGATTTTTCGGTTACCGGAAGTCTTCTTGCAATTATGGACGATGTCAGCGGTTCAAGAAACAGGGGAAAAGCCGTATTAAGTCTCGGGGAGCTTGAACTTATGATGGAAGCTAATCTAAACCCGTATGCCTCGGCAACCGTAGTTTTGGGTCTGCACGACCAAGAGGCAGTTCACGACGAACACCACGGAGACGACCACGAACATCCCGCCATAGAAATTGAAGAAGCTTACATAAGCATATTCCAAAATCTTCCGGTTGACAGGCTTGCGTTAAAAGCCGGTAAGTACAGAGTAGGGTATGGACGGTTAAACAAAGAACATCCGCACGTTTACCCGTTTATAAGTATGCCTAAAATAATCGGGAATTTTTTGCCCGGAGAACACGAAGGATATAAAGATTTGGGAGCGGAAATCTCTTATATGATACCGTCTTTTTTTGGCGGCGCTTCTCTGGCGTCTTTTAATATTCTTTCCGGAGAACAGTTTCATCCGGCGCATCCGGAAAATCACGTTAAATCGGAATATGCGTATATGCTGCGTTTAAATAACTCTTTTCTTATCGCGCAAAAGCATCCTTTTGAAATAGGATTTTCTTACTTGCGCAATACTTCAAGCATAGAATACGAAAAATACGGAAATCTTTACGGCTTCGATATTAAAACTAAATTCGATCTTTCGCCGTCTTTTTCTCTTTTGCTGCAGGGAGAAGCTTTTATTAATAACGGTACTCTTGTAACCGTTACTGAAAATCCTGTGCCTCCGGATACGATAGATTTTTACGACGATAACAGGTACGGTTTCTATGCCTTTGCAAACGCGTATCTCGGCAAAAGGTGGAATATGGGTTTTGTTTATGACCAATACCAAAGACAATATGATAAAAGCAAAACCGATTTCACGGGAAAAGTTTTTGCCGGTTATTCTTTGCTGGAAGAAACCACCGTATTGAGATTTAGTTTTGAAAGGTACTTTCCTGAAGACGAAGAGATTGTAAACACTTTTATGTTACAAATTTCTTTTGCAATGGGGCCGCATAAAGCGCATCAGTTTTAAGGAGACGCCATGAAGATATTCAAATTTAGCGCGCTTGTCTGCATGTTTGCGGTAATTGTGTTTATGCCGTCAAGGATATGTCTGGCGGATAAAAAAATAAATATTGTCGCATCGACTCCGGACTTAGCTTCCATAGCTTCAAATATCGGCGGGGACAAAATAATCGTTTTAAGCATAACAAAAGGAAACGGCGACCCTCATAGCGTAGAAGTCCTGCCTTATTACATGATGCAGGCCGCAAAAGCCGATATTTTTCTTAAAGTGGGCTTATCTCTCGACCAATGGGCAGATTCGATTATTAAAGGTTCGGGAAACAAAGAACTGAAAACAGTCGATTGCAGCAAAAATATCAGAGTTTTTGAAAAAGACCTCTTTGCCGATATGTCAAAAGGACATGCGCATCCCGACGGAAACCCCCATTATTGGTTAAATCCGTTAAACTCAATAATTATCGCCGAAAACATAAAAAAAGCGTTAATTGAAACCGACAAAGCAAATAAAGATTATTACGAAAATAATTTTATTGCGTTTAAATCGAAAATTGAAATTTCTTACGGGCAATGGAAAGAAAAAATGTCGTCTCTCAAAGGGAAAACTTTTATTTCTTATCATTCTTCATGGGTTTATTTCGCCGACGCTTTTGATATGGAAATAGCCGCAAACGTCGAGCCGTTTCCGGGTATACCTCCCACGGCAAAACATTTGTCGGAACTGATAAAAATCATAAAAGAAAAAGACGTGAAGTTTTTGTTGCAGGAGACGTATTTTTCAAAAAGCGCCGGAAAATTTCTTAATAAAAATACGCAAATAAAAGTAATTATAAAAAGTCCGTCAGGCGCTCAAACCGAAGCCGAAGGATATTTTAATTATTTT
>JAISDI010000084.1 GCA_031264895.1 Endomicrobium sp.
CCCGTCCGGAGACATTGTCTCCGTCCACCCCCTTTAAAAAAGTGGGAATTACGACGAACAGCGAAACGGCAAAATGGATCCCCGACAAAGACACTCGGGGATGACGACAAAGGAAAAAAATGGGTTTTAAAAAACTCTAATGGAATATTTGGGTTTATATGTCTGTTACGACAAACGCATGAAAAAAAGCAGTCAAGTTGCCCGACAAAAGTAGAAATCCATTTTGTCGTTGTCGTTAATTCCCACTTTTTAAAGGGGGTGGACGCGGAGCGGACGGGGGATTTGCCGTTGCCGTTCTAATTGGACTTGCACTATAGCAAAACAGCTTAACATTGTCCCATTATTTATATGTCTGTTACGACAAACGCATGAAAAAAAGCAGTCAAGTTGTCCGACAAAAGTAGAAATCCATTTTGTCGTTGTCGTTAATTCCCACTTTTTAAAGGGGGAATTTCCGATTTTTTGGAATCGGGGAATCTTCGGGTTTAAAAAAAGAGGAATTTCCTGAGTCTTTGGAAAGCGGAATTTTACGACAAAGGAAAAAACAGGCTGGGAATTTAGGACGTATTTGCACAAATTATATGTATGCGCTGCTAGAATTTTTGAGGAAAATAATTAATTTTAAGATCAATAAAATGCTAATATAAAGAAAAATCAATAATAAGAGATACACCGGAGGCTGTATGGGGAAGATTGGCGCTGCGAACAGAGTTAAACTGTTTTGCGGGATAATATCTGCTGATGAAGAGATGATAGGAAAGGCTTTTGCAGAGCTTAAAAAAAGGCTTGGCGAAATCGATATTGTCAGCGGTATTGTCGATTTTGATTTTACTTCTTATTATAATGCCGAAATGGGAAATACCCTGAAACGTTTTTGGATCTCTTTTGAAAAACTTGTTTTTGCGGACGAACTTGCGGACATTAAAGTTTTTACAAATTCCATTGAAGACGAATTTGCAGTTGACGGTAAAAGGCTTATAAATATTGATCCGGGATATTTAAATCCGGCAAATGTTATTCTTGCTTCAACCAAAGATTTTAGTCACAGGATATATCTTGCAAAAGGCATATACGCTGAAGTAACGCTCATATATAAAAAAGAAGATTTTATAAAATTGCCGTGGTCATATCCTGATTATCTTTCTCCGGCGGCAAAAAAGTTTCTTCTTGAAGCAAGGACAAAACTTATGCGCAGCCTAAAAACTCCGGTTTCTTAACTCCGGCGGGAAAATACTAATGCTTGGCATTTCTTCTGCGGTTTTTAAATCGCTTAACATAAAAAACTATCGTTACTTTTTTCTGGGACAAACCGTTTCCGTGACGGGCGGCTGGCTGCAGATGACCGCTATGCCGTGGCTTGTTTACGAAATGACGGGGTCTGCGGCAATGCTTGGAACAGTGGCGTTTTTGAACCAGATATTTATGCTTATTATCGCGCCTTTTGCAGGCTCTTTTGCCGATAAGTTTAACAGGAAAAGAATGATACTGCTTACGCAGTCGGTTTTGTGCTTGTCTTCCGGAGCGCTTGCTCTTTTGACTTTAAGCGGGTACGTTAAAATTTGGCATATAGTTTTTATAGCCGTTGTTAACGGGTTGACAAACTCTTTTGACATGACGCTCAGACAATCTTTTGTTTTAGATTTGGTGCCTAAAAATAATCTTATGAATGCGATCGGGCTAAATTCTCTCGTCAATAACAGCGCAAGAGTTGTCGGGCCGGCATTGGCGGGCATAGTTATTGCAAAACTCGGCGCGGGATACTGCTTTTTGGTCAATTCTTTAAGTTTTGCATGCGCTATTACCGCGCTTATCATGATACGCCCGCTTAGGCAAAATATCGAAAATGCCGTAACTTCGCTGAAAGACAAATTTATAAACGCCGCAAAATTTTTAAAAAAAGAAAAGACCGTCGCATATATGCTTATTCTTCTTGCGATTGTCGGTTTGGTTATGGCTTTTCCGATGGTGTTGATACCGGTTTTTGTAAAAGACGTTTACAATCTGGGAGCGCAGGGGCTGGGCATATTTATGACTTCAATAGGCGTCGGGGCAGTGTTTGCCACAGTTACGATAGCGTCAAAAACCGATATGAAAGGCATAAAAGAAATGGCGGTATACGCGGCTTTTACGGGCGGCATTTTTATAATTTTGCTGGGTATAGTAGTCAATCTTTATCTTGCCTGCGTTTTTTTGGCTTTTATGGGTTTTTGTTTGGTTTTAGTAACGGGTGTTACAAACACTTTTATACAAATAACCGCTCCGCCTGAAAACAGAGGAACAATAATAGGTTTTTTCATAACGGCTTTTATGGGGCTTACGCCTTTTGGAAGCATAATGGCAGGCCATATTGCTCATGCCGCAGGCCCGCGCATAACGGCCATCGCCGGCGGCGCGGTAATTGTTTCGGCAGTGATTTTGTTATATAGGAAAATTTTAAAATGAATGGAGAAAGAAATTGAGAGAATGGGGATATTTTTTATTTTACGTTTCGTTTTTCTTTTTTTATTTTTCGGCAGGCGCATACGCGGCATGGCGTATAAACGCCGGCTTGAAAATAGCGGCTCCTTATAAATATTATTTGTATGCAGCTGCGGCTTTAATGTCTGCCGTTTCGACGTTTGCTTATATTTGCAGCAGATATAATATTGATCCGTTAGCTTATCATTTAAGTATAATCGGCGGGATATGGATGGGCATTGCCGCAATATCGTTTTCGGTTTTGCTTATTAACGATTTATTGAATTTTGCAAATTATATTTTTAAAATTAAACGGTTCAGGCATTATTCGACAATCATCTCGATCATCTTAATAATTTTGCTTTGCGCTTGGTCATTTATAAATGTTGCCGTTATTTTGAAAGTTAAAGAGATAAAAATAAAAGCGCCTCAGCTGAAAACCGACAGGCTTAGCATTACGCTGCTTGCGGACATGCACATAGACAAGCAGACTTCGTTTGAATCGATACGGCAAATTGTCGATACGGCAAATAGTTTGAATTCGGACATAATAGCGATAGCCGGCGATTTGATCGATATAGACATTTCAGAAACTTATTCGCAGTACGGTTTGGATAAACTTCGCGCCAAATACGGCATTTTTGCGGTAACCGGCAATCACGAATATTTTACGGGCGTCAAACATTATATAGAACTTTGCAAAAAGCTGGGTTTTGTTCTGCTCAGAAACGAAAGTTTTTCCGTAAATGACAATGGCAAAGAAATAATAACCGTTGCGGGAATAAATGATAAAGAAGGCATAAAATTTAAAGTTGACGCGCCGGACATTGAAGCGGCTTTTGCAGAAATTGCAAAAGACGATACGGTTTTATTTCTAAGTCACCGGCCTGAAACTTTTGATGCGGCAGCTCGGCATGAACATAAAATAATACAGCTTTCCGGCCACACGCACGCCGGACAAATTCCTCCGCTTGAAATAATAAGAAGATTTATGAAGTATAATTACGGTATGTACGAATACGGAGATTCAAAAATGTATGTTACTTCCGGCAGCCGCTGGTGGCGTATTCCAATGAGAACTTTTAATACAAGCGAAATTGTCAAAATAGTACTTGAAAAATAACGGAGAAAATCAATGCGTTTTTCAATTATGCAGTATTTATATTGTTTTGCGTGGATATATATGGCATGGCGCATAAATTCCGGCCTGAAACTGCGTAAACCTTACGGGAAATATCTGTTTATAAGTTTTATTGTGGCGGCAGCGATAAGCCTTTTGCTTTTTATTTCAAGGAGAACCGATATCCCTTTATTGTCTTTCGAGCTTTCTTTAGGGTACATATTAATGGGCGTTTGCGGTATATCTGTTACTTTTTTTGTATTCAATGATATAATAAATTTATTTAATTTGATTTTTAAAATAAAAAAGTTCAGGTACTATTCCGTTCTTATCACTTTGGCTTTAAGCGCGCTTTGCTGTATATGGTCGGTTTTGAATACCGCATTTGTTCTCAATGTAAAAGAGATGAAAATAAAAGCGCCGGAACTTTCCATAGATTCTTTGAGAATAGTTCATCTCTCTGACATACATATAGATAAATTTACTTCTAAAGAAGTTATAAAAAAGATATTTGCAAAAGCTCAATTTTTAAATCCGGATTTAATTATTATAACGGGCGACGTTATTGATACCGACATAAATAAAGACGATAAATTTCGCGATTACGGTTTTGATTTTCTGAAAGCTCCGTACGGCGTGTTTGCGATAACGGGCAACCACGAACGACGCCGGCTTGAAGCATATTTTGAAATGTGCGAAAAGCTCGGCATAAAAGCTTTAAAAAACGAAAACTTTTTTGTTGAAGGGATAATAAACGTTGCCGGCGTAAATGATAATGATTGGCGCAAAGAGGAAAGCATGAAATCCGCTTTTTCGGGAACTGTCGAGGGTTACCCTGTGCTGTTTCTAAGCCACCGTCCGGAAACTTTCGACGTGGCGGCGCGGCAAGGCCGCAAAATAATACAATTTTCCGGCCACACGCACGCGGGACAAATCCCTCCTATAGAAATTGCAAGAAGGTTTTTTATGAAATATAATTACGGCTGGTACGCTTTTGACAAAACCGCCGCAAAAACCGTTTCTGCAGGACAAAAATTTAAAATAGCAAAACACAAAAATCCGCAGACGTTATCTGCGGGTTCTGCAATGTATATTACTTCCGGAACAAGATGGTGGGGACCGCCGATGAGGTTTGGCAATACTTGCGAAATTGCCGTAATAACGCTTGAAAAAAATTGAAGCAGCGCAATAAAAAGTAAAAAACAATAAAACCAGATATTCCATTGCCCGATTATAAACTTAGGGCATGACGACAAAAATGATTTCACTCGTTTGTCATTCCCGAAGGTTGTTATCGGGAATCCATTTTTACTAAAGATGTTTTTGTTTTACGACGAACTTGGATCCCCGATAAAGACACTCGGGGAT
>JAISDI010000118.1 GCA_031264895.1 Endomicrobium sp.
AAACCTGCCTGTAGTTTTAATCAAAAACAAATACGGACGCGGCGCTTTAAACGCGATTAAAACCGGTTTAGAATCATCTCAGGAAAAATATACAGTCGTAACAATGGCGGATCTGTCCGACCCGCCGTCCGTTATAAACGATATGTACGAAAAAGCCGAAAAAGAAAATGCCGATATCGTTTGCGCGTCGCGCTATATGAAAGGCGGCAGCCAAAAAGGCGGGCCGTTTATAAAAAGTTTGATGTCGCGCCTCGCGGGAGTAAGTTTGCATTTGTTTGCCAGAGTTCCGACGTACGATTCAACAAACAGCTTTAAATTATATAGAACTTCATTTTTAAAAAAGCAGACGATAGAAAGTTCGGGCGGTTTTGAGCTTGGGCTTGAACTTGTGGCAAAAGCTTATGCAGGCAAAGCAAAAATAGCGGAAGTTCCGACAGCATGGACGGACAGAGCAGCCGGCAAATCAAATTTCAAAGTGGCTGCATGGACGCCAAAATATCTGAAATGGTATTTTTACGCTTTTAAAGGATTATTCGTAAATCATAAAAAAATCACGTTGACTCTTGCCGTTTTGATTCTTGCGGCGCCTGCGGTAAGATGTTTTATCTTTATAAGGCAATTCGGCGTAAATGTTTTATGGGCGGACGAGTGGGAATTGCCAGCCCTGTTTGAAAATGTAAAAAACTGCGGTTTGCAATTTGGTGTATTGTTTCAGCAGCATAATGAACACAGAATATTTTTTCCTAAATTACTGCACATAGCCAATATGCTGCTATTTGATTATGATTCAAAAATAGGAATGTATTGCTCATATGTTTTTTTATTGTCATCGTGGCTTTTAATTTTAAAATATATATCCGGTTTTAAAACCGGAGCCGGTTTTAAATTTATAACGGCTTTGGCGGTAAGTCTTTTGTGTTTTAATTTAAGACAGTTCGAAAATATTTTATGGGCTTTTCAATCCGCTTGGATTTTGGTTTTTTTATGCCTCTTATCTTCGGCATACCTGTTTCATAAAGGACTGCAGAAGACAAACGATGTATATATCTTGATGTCTGCAATCATTGCGGTTATAGCGTCTTTCTCATCGGCGCAGGGGTTGTTTATATGGTTTGCTTTTATGTCCATTTTTTTTCTTATGTTCTTATCCGGGGAAAAATTTAGCAGAAATCATTTTATAATTATAGCTGTTGCAGCGGTTATAGTATTTTCGGCGTATTTTTACGATTTTACGCCACGGACTCACAATACCGGAAGCGCCGCCGGAAAAGGTTTTATGTTTTATGCAGATGCATATTCCAGGACATTATACGGAGCCGTTTCAAGTTCTTATGGTTTTATTTTAACCGTTTTGTCGTGCGTGTTAACAATATTAAGCATATCTGCCGTCGTTTATCTTGCGCGCACAAGAAAAATAAAAGAAAATATTTTTGCTTTAGCGCTGATGTTTACAGGATATATTTTTATTTTTTCGATAATTTTTGCAAGGAGTCATATCAGAGCGTCAGCTGTATCTGTTTCAAGGTACGTAACTTTTACGCAGTTGTGTTATCTGGGACTGATTTTGATTATGTACCGGAATATTTCTTTCTCATTAAGAAAATATGCGCTGGCCGCATTAATTTTCTTCATAGCCGTTTTTGAATTTATCCAGCCATATCAGCTGCGTGAAGGGCAGAAATGGGCTGATAGTCGCGCTTATATCGCTTTAATGGTTAAAAACTATAAAACAACATATAAAAATATGCAGGGTTCAGATATAGGGCAAAGGCGCCGGTGGGATGCCGAACATACTTCGTCGCAAATATATATTATCGATAAAAATAAGTGGAGTGTTTTTTCCGACAGATATGCGAATTGTAATTATAAAAAATATTTTTCCGGAGCAGATGATGCCGATATACGATATTTATCTTTTTGACATGGACGGAACGCTTACTCCTGCCAGACTTCCTATGACGGAAAGTTTTGCCGTTTGGTTTAGGGAATTTATAAGGAAAAATGACGTGTATATAGTTTCCGGTTCGGACATAGATAAGATAAAATCGCAGATACCTTCTGATATTTTTAATAATGTCGCGGGGATTTACGCTTCTATGGGTAATGAGTTTTATAAAAACGGCGCGCCGGGATATGAAAGAAAGTTTGAACCTCCGCAAAAGCTTTTGATTATGCTTGAAAAATACAGGGAAAACACAAAATATACCGGAAAACTGTTCCCGAATTATATTGAGATGCGTAAGGGTATGGTGAATTTTTCCGTTTTGGGAAGGGATTGTCCTTATGAAGAAAGAATCAAGTACAAAGAATGGGACAATAAAAATGCCGAAAGAATTTCTATACAAAAGGAATTGAGCGCAATTTTTAACGATTTAGACATTTCGATTGGCGGAAATATCAGTATGGATATTGTCCCAAAAGGGTTTGGCAAAGAGCAGGTGGCCGCTCTTTTGCGCAATAAGTTTCCGAACAGCAAAATAATTTTTACCGGCGATAAAACACAAAAGGGCGGCAATGATTATTCTTTAGCTCAGGCTCTTCTTGCATGCGGAAACAGCGAAATTGTGCAGGTTGACAGCCCTGACGATGTCATAAACAAGTTTAAAAGCCGTACTATAGACTTCTAAATTTGTTAAAATTATACGTTCTTAAACTATATAAAAGAGAAAATCAATGGATAAACTTCTTAAAGATTTATTGTTGTCGGACGGAATTTCAGGGTATGAGGAAAATGTCGGAAAGATTATGACGGAAACTCTTTCAAAAATATGCGACAGCGTTGAAACCGACGGTTTCGGAAATGTCATAGGAAAAAAAGGGAAAGGCAAAAAGAAAATCATGATTGCCGCCCATATGGACGAAATCGGCATGGTGGTAAAGCATGTAAGCGAAAAAGGATTTATTTATTTCATAAAAATAGGCGGAATAAACGATCCGATTCTTATGGGAAAAGTAGTAAAAATAATAAATAAAAAAGGCGAACATATAACCGGAATAATAGGCACAAAACCGCCGCATCTTATGAGCGAAGAAGAAAGGAAAGTTCCAGTAAAGTTTGACAATATGTTTATCGACATAGGGTTTTCTTCAAGAGAAGAAGTTTTGAAAGTTATCGATATAGGCGACCAGATAATTTTTGAACCGAATGCCGGAATTTTAAACGGCGATTTTTATTACGGCAAAGCGGCTGACAACAGAATAAGCTGTTATGCCATGGCAAAAGTTATGGAAAAACTGCCTAAAAATATCGATGCAGAAATATATGCCTGCGCGACGGCTCAGGAAGAGGTGGGGCTTAAAGGCGGAAAAACTTCGTCTTTTAAACTAAATCCTGATTTTGCGCTTGTCATAGACACTACCGTAGCCGGCGACATGCCCGGAATCGACCCAAAAACTTCCGATTTAAAGCTCGGTAAAGGCGTTGCAATAACAATGGTCGAAGCGTCCGGCAGAGGAACGATAGTTCCCAATAAAGTAAGAAAAATAATGATCGAAGCCGCAAAAGAAAACAATATTGCTCATCAAATAGACATAATAGACGGCGGAATGACAGACGGCGCTGCAATATACATAAACAGGGACGGCATACTGACGGGGATACTGAGTATTCCCACAAGATATATCCACGCCCCTTCATCTGTTTTCAATATAAAAGACGTAGAATCTGCAGTCGAGCTGGCGATAAAAACCATAGAAAAGATAATTAATAATGAGTAATTAGTAATGAGTAATGAAGGAGCGCTTTCAGCGCAGATAAAAGGTTTGCTTACGCAAACAATGACAAAGAATTTCTTCATTTTGTGCCGTAAAATTCTCCTTTCCAAAGATTTGGAAATTCCCCTATTTAAAAAATCCGGAGATTCCCTTTTTGTAAAAAGGGGTGGCAGAGTCGAAGACTCTGACGGGGGATTTAGCCTACGGCGCTGACGGGGTAGCCTTTTTTGCCGTTGCCGTTTTCCGTTAGTCGTTGTTTCCGTCGATGTTTGTAGTCAGTCTTTGTCGATTTTATAAAATACCGCGCAAAAAGCGCCCGATAGCAAGGACTGTCTTTCTAAAATGCCGTGCGCGAGCACAGAGGTTATAAATTATGCATCCTATACTTTTTAGTTTTGGCGGTTTCACCGTTTATATGTATGGCTTTTTTGTGGCTTTGGGGTTTTTTAGCGCGGCTTGGTACGTTTCAAAAACCGTCAAGTCTGACATTATTTCGCAAGATAATCTTTATTCATTGTTTCTTTGGGCGATAATTGCGGCTATAGCTGGAGCAAGGGTTCTTTATGTTCTTACAAATTTGGGCGACTTTATAAAAGCTCCGCTGGATATTTTTAAAATATGGCATGGCGGGCTGGTTTTTTACGGCGGTTTTGTTGCTGCGGTTTTATATGTTGTTTGGCATACTAAAAGAAAAAAAATACCTTTGGCGCGTTTAAGCGACGCTATTGCTCCGGCGCTTGGATTAGGTCACTTTTTCGGACGGATAGGCTGCTTTTTTGCGGGCTGTTGTTACGGAAAAGCATGCGAACTGCCATGGGCGATAGTTTTCAATAACGCGGACACTTTAGCGGTAAAAGGCGCGCATCTCCACCCGACGCAGCTTTACGAAGCGTTTGGAAATTTAATAATTTTTGTGTTTTTGCGCTCATACGATAAAAAAGAACATGCTGCCGGCAAAACTTTTGCTTTATATCTTATTATATATTCGATTTTACGTTTCGTCATAGAATTTTTCAGAGGCGATTACAGAGGCAGCGAGTTTCTCGGCCTTTCCATAGCTCAAACCGTATCGATAATTCTTTTTGCGACGGGAATTTTTATTATTTATAAGGCGGACAAAAAAT
>JAISDI010000174.1 GCA_031264895.1 Endomicrobium sp.
CGGCTTGCAAAAGAAAACGGATCTCAGATCGTGGCTTTTCCTGAGATGTGTTTGTCCGGTTATCTCATGGGCGACAGGTGGAATGACGACGATTTTTGCGACGAGCTGATGAATTATAATGAAAAAATACGGGTTTTGTCGAAAAAACTTGATATCACCATAGTTTACGGAAACGTCTATAAAATTAACGATTTACTCAATCATGACGGACGGACAAGAAAATATAATGCGGCTTATTTAGCCGACAACGGAAAAATTGCCGCAATTCACACAAAGCATTTGCTGCCCACATACAGAATCTTTGACGACGCGCGCTATTTCTACAGCGATGCTTATACGGGCGGCTCATTAAAGCCGTATAAACTTAAAAACGGTTTAGTTGTGGGGCTTGAGATCTGCGAAGAGCTGTGGTACAAAGATTATGAAATTAATCCCACAAAAATACTGATAGACAAAGGCGCTCAATTGATCATAAACGTATCGTCATCGCCTTTTTCAGTAGATAAATCTATTGCAAGAAATAACAGAATAAAAGAGTTGAAACGCGAATTGGGAGAAAGTTTTGTTCCTTTTTATTATGTAAATTGCGTCGGAACACAAAATAACGGAAAATCTATAGTCACTTTTGACGGCGACTCGAGAATTTACGATAAAGACGGCAATATTATAAAACAAGGCCTGAAGCCTTATGAGGAAGGATTGTTATTATCCGATTTTTACGACGGAAAAGTCAGCGCGCACATCAAAGGCAAAGCAGCGGGAAAAGCCGCCGTATCTAAAATAGAACAGAAATTTTTAGCATTGATACAAGCTTATCAATCTATGGATGAAATGCTGAATAAACCTAAATATGTGTTCGGTTTGTCCGGCGGAATAGATTCGGCATTAAATGCCGCATTGTGCAAGCTGGCAATAAAAGAGGACAGAATTTACGGCTGTAATATGCCTTCTGAGTTCAACAAAGAAACTACTAAAAATGCGGCGCAAAAATTGGCGCAAAACATTAAAATTAAATATGAAGTAATTCCCATCGACGCCATTTTATCCGAATATAAAAAAGTTTTGAAGTATGACAAAACGATTACCGATGAAAATTTGCAGGCGCGTATCAGAGCTTTGATACTGCTTGCAAAAACTTCGGAACTTGGCAACGGAATTCTGATAAACAATACAAATAAAGTAGAATTGGCATTAGGGTACGGCACACTTTACGGAGATCTGGCGGGCGCATGGTGTCCTTTGGCAGATTTAACGAAAGTCGAAATATGGGAAATGTCGCGTCTGATCAATAAGGTTTACGGAAATATTATACCGCAGGAATTGATTCCGGACAAAAATTTAAAATTTGATAAAAATAAAATAATTCCGTCGGCAGAACTTAAAGACGGCCAGTTTGATCCTATGATATGGGGTTTTGACGATTGGCTGCTTGAAAAGATTATGACTTACAAAAGTTCGACTCCGGAAAAAATATTACAGTCGTACATAGCAAAAGAAGAAAATGAAGTTTTTGTCAAATACGGCATACAAAATCCCGAAAAATTTATTGAACATATAGAATGGTTTTTCGGAAAATTCTATGCAAATATTTTTAAACGCATTCAGTCGCCTCCGGTTTTGGTTTTGTCAAAATCGGCGTTTGGCGGAGATTACAGAGAAAGTCAGTACAAGTATGAATTTACGCAGCTTTACAAAAAGCTTAAAGAAAAAATTTTAAAACGCGATTGATAAATTAAAAACTGATTAAAAAGGGGCGGCAATGTTAGACGCGATCGTTTATATAGGCAGGTTTCAGCCTGTAACTTTAGCTCACATAGAAATCATAAAAAAAGCGCTGGATTTGGCCGAAAAAGCGATAGTTCTGGTCGGGTCGGCAAAAAATGCCAGAAGCATACGCGACCCATGGACAGTGCAAGAGCGCATAGAAATGATGAAAACGGTTAAAGCAATAGACGCAAGTAAGGTTTGTTTTGTTCCTCTGCAAGACAGCAATTACGAATTTTCATGGTGGCTGTCAAAAACGCATGAAATAGTTAAAAGCCATACCGAAGCGCACGACAAAATAGGCATAATAGGATATAAAAAAGATGAAAGCGCTTACTATCTCGATTATTTTCCCGAATGGGAATTTATAGAAACGCCGAGTTTATATGAAGGTTTATCCGCCGTAGATATAAGAGAAAATTTATTTTGCGGGAGAGATTTGGACGGCATTGCGGACGAAGTCCGCGTTTGGCTTGATAATTGGATAAAAAATAATAATGACGCATACGAAAATTTAAAAGAAGAATTTTTTTATATCAAAGAATACAAAAAAATGTGGGAAAAAGCTCCGTTTGCGCCCGTGTTTGTTACCGGAGATGCTCTTGTGCTGTGCAGTAAAAACATACTTTTGATACAAAGAAAAAACAGTCCCGGCAAAAATTTATACGCTTTGCCGGGCGGTTTTCTTGAACAGCGTGAATCTCTGGAAGATTGCGCCGTAAGAGAACTGCAAGAAGAAACCGAAATCGATGCAGACATTGCGACGCTCAGAAATTCCATAGTTCTGACAAAAACATTTGACGCCCCGTTTAGAGATATGAGGGGCAGAATGATAACTCACGCATATATTTTTGATTTACAATCGAAAGATTTGCCGAAAGTAAGAGGAGCGGACGATGCAGGCAAAGCATTTTGGCTTCCGCTTACGGAAATAGACAATTTGCAAGACAAATTTTTCGGCGATCATTACCGGATAATAAAAAATATGCTAAAAACGCTTAACAGCGGCAAATAATGCCGTAAAAGCCAAACGGCTTTCCACGCCGAAAGAGCGCAGATCGCAAATTCGATGAAATAAAATTGTTGTAAAACGGTAAAAATTGCCGTAGTATATTCCAATAAAGGGGGTGGCGATGAAAAAAGTAGCTATTGAAAAAGCTTTTACGCTGATTGAACCAAGCCCTGTTGTATTGGTTACGACTTATGACGGCAAAAAAAACAATATTATGACGATTTCATGGATCACAGTAAAAGAGTTTACTCCGGAATTTATTTTAGTGACAGGCCCGTGGAACTATTCTTTTCACGCATTGGTAAAAAGTCAGGAATGCGTTATTGCCATACCATCAATAGATTTGTCTGAAAAAACCGTAAAAATAGGCGCTTGCTCAGGCTCTGACACCGACAAATTCGAGAAATTCGAACTCACTGCCGTAAAAGCGGAATCGGTAGAGGCTCCTCTCATAAAAGAATGTATTGCAAATATAGAATGCCGCGTAACCGAATATATCAGAAAACATAATATTTTTATTCTCAGAGGAACGAATGCCTGGACAGACGCTAAACGCAAAAACAGAAAGACTTTTCATGCGGTTGGCGACGGAACGTTCATTGCCGACGGCAGAAAAATAAATCACAGAAAAATTATGATTTCAAAAATACCGGAAGGAGTATAGTTTAAGACGTCAAAAAAATATTTGGGAGATTTCATGATAACAAATTTTACAGCCGTTGAGCCGGAAATAATCAAAAATTTTGAAGCAGGGATTTTAAATAAAGAATCTTTTCTAAGCGAATTGAAAACTTATGACATTTTATCTTTCAATACTTTTGAAATTATCGATTATGTTCTTACGTCCGGCAGCGCGCAATCAGCTTTGACTGTTTTTACCGGAGAGGGCGAAATACTTGCCGATTCCGGCGGAGAAGAGTTTATGTTTGAATGGATAGATTATTCAATAAAAGAAGGAACAAAATATTCTATGAGCAGCCCTGCAATTTACAAAAATAAAGAAGATTTGGAAAAAGCCGTTAAGCTGTCTTTATCTGTTGACAGAGAACTTTTCAAAAAGAAATTTAATACAAATAAAATGATCGACGCGGGAATTTTCATACCGGAAGACGAAGAGTATGTCAAAAGTAATAAAGATGAAATTATTTTATCCGCTTATGAAGATTTTACAAAAATCCGCAAATTCTACCTCGACGCGCTCAATGCCGGAAAATATGTTATTCTTTTTTATCTTGATAACTAAAATTATTTTTTAACCATCAAATAAAAAAAGCGCTAAACATTCATCTTAGCGCTTTTTTTATTTATTGCATTATTGTTTATTTTCACATTGTGGTTTTTGCTTCTTTATTGAAATCTTTATCAATTTTCCTTTTGGCCGGCCTACCTAAAAATTTTCTCGTCCATACTCTGAACGAATCCATATATTCGAATATCGCGGGAATAACCAAAAGCGTAAGAACCGTGGAGCTTACGATTCCGCCGATAATTACTATACCCATGCTTTGTCTGAACTTGCCTACTTCGCTTAAAGCAAGCGCGGTAGGAAGCATGCCTGCCGCTAAAGCAAAAGACGTCATAAGTATCGGGCGCAGCCTGACTTTGCCGGCTTCTACAATTGCTTCTTCAATGTGTTTTCCGCGCCTCATAAGCTGTTGTATATAGTCTACAAGAATGATTGAATTTTTTGCCACGATGCCCAGCAGCATTATAAACCCTATAAGCGTAAACATGTCAAGAGAACCTTTTGTGATATACAATGCGATAAGTCCGCCTACCGCCGCAAGGGGAAGCGCAACCATGATAGTAAACGGCGTTATGATAGATTCGTACAAACTTGCCAGAACCATATAAATAAATATTACCGAAAGTATGGCCGCAATAGCAATGCTTTTAAACAAAGACTGCATTTCGTCGAGATTTCCGGAATAGCCAGAGGTTACGTCAGCCCACAATTCTTTGTTTTTCGGGTTGATTCTATGTTCGGTCATTATTCTTTCGACTTCAGCCTGTATCGGCCCCAAAGACGCGCCTTTCATTAAATTGCCTGATATTTGTATGTATCTGCTTCTGTCTCTTCTGTATACTTTTGTCGGGCCTTCGGCTTCTTTTAATTTCGCAAATCTGGAAAGTTTAACGCGCTTTCCGTTTTTATTAAATACATACAAATCGTTAAAAGAATCCATTAAACTTCTTTGATCGTCTTTAAAACGTATTCTTATATCATATTCAAGGCCGTTAGCCCTAAATACTGCGGGAATGTTTCCTTCAACCATTGCCCTCAGTTCAGTGCCGGCCATTACTGAATTGACTCCGAACTGTTTTGCCTTAATGGGATCTATGTCTATCTGAAGTTCCGGCTTACCGGATCTGTAATTAGTGTTAACGTCGACAAGACCGGGAATTTTTTTGAACTGTTCGACAAGTTCTCCGGCAAGCGAAGACAGCTGTTTGGTTTCTCTCCCGAAAAGAAGAAGTGAAAAAGGTTTTTCTCCACCGCCGGGACCTCCGGAATCGTTAATAGAAACGATAACGTTTTTATCCAAAAT
>JAISDI010000207.1 GCA_031264895.1 Endomicrobium sp.
CCGGTAGTCCCTGAAATTGCGTCAAACCCTGCGCCTGTAAAAGTCCATACGGCTTGAGAACAATCCTCAGAATTGTCTATAACGCCATTATGATAAACATCTACCGTATAAGTTATTGGAACTCCGATCTGAAGATCACCCGTACCCAGACTATGACTAATTTTTATATTTCCGTCAATAATGTTATTGTCGTTATCTCCTGCATACCAAGTACCTCTGTTACTGCTTGCTACACTAACATTCCCGGCCATAAAGATAAGGTCTTTGCTAAAGCCCTTATAACTTACGGTGATGGTTCTTGATATACTTGAGCTTCCGCTTGACGGAGCTCTAAATACTGTTACCGTAGACGTCTGGGCATCGAATGTCGCTCCGCTCCAGTCTGTCGACCATCTAACACTCGGATTTTCAACTTCAGTAGAAGTTAGATTGTCTATAACGGTTACTTTTAAAGTCCCGTAAGCTCCAAAAGAAATGCCTGCCGGTATCAACGCGCCTTCCTGCGCAGGAGCAATCTGTATTGAATAAGACTGCGTGTTTACGCTTGGAACATTTGATGAAGATTTGTTCTCTTTCTTAGAACAAGACGCTGCAAAACACCCCATTGCCACAACTGCAAGTAAAACTAAAATTTTCTTCATTTGACTTCTCTCCCCTTTTATATTTTTCTGATTTCCAAAATAAAAAAACTCTGCTAAATAAATTGGAAAAAAGTTGGTCTTGAGTGAAAAAGAACAGATTTGATAACTCCCAACGGTTTCATTTTTGAAAATGAAAACATTGATATAAGCAATACCGGAAACATGCTTACATTGGAAATCAACCGAGATTTATAGAACCTTGCAACAGGAACAAAACCGCATTTGTCGTCTTAAAAAGAGACAATAAACAACAAGCGGACAATTATATAAAAATTATAAAGAAAATACAAAAGGACGCAAAAAAGGCGTGTCATTCCAAAATCAAAATGATACCGATTTTGTCAATATTCAAAAATTAAAATGATACTGTTTGGATACACAGCTTATTAAAAATAGTCAGCTCAAAGGCATTCAATTTTGATCACTAAAAACAGCCGCTTGCAAAAATCCTTTTTTTTGCAAGCGGAAACTGTCCTTTATTTTGTTCCAATTTTAAAATTAAATACAATATCTTTTTGATTTTGGTTTAACAACGGACGGAAAGAGGAAGGACAGGCAAAACCGCGACGAATACATGAAAGGAAAAGATAGTTTGTAGAAGGTCAGACGTCACATTCAAATTTATCCGCTCTGAGTTCAGCTTAGAGTCTGCCGCTTGCCCGCTTGGGTGAAATTTTGAAATATTTTATGTGATATAAGAATTCCAGAAAAATTTTTCAGAGAATTTTATTTTTTTGCGGCTGGTTTTG
The DNA here is from genome assembly GCA_031264895.1 of Endomicrobium sp. GTDB lineage: Bacteria > Elusimicrobiota > Endomicrobiia > Endomicrobiales > Endomicrobiaceae > Endomicrobium_B. The sequence goes on from JAISDI010000207.1 coordinate 1,391, forward strand.
TTTTACGAGGAGTTATCATTGTGCAGTTTGGGGTTAGGCCTTTTGATTTTAAGTGCGCGCCGCCCCATATGAACATTGCTTTTAATACAGGACGCAGAGTGATACCTTCTTTTGTGAGCGAATATTCAACTTTTGGCGGGATTACGGGAAAAATTTTGCGGTTTATAAGAGCGTCGGTTTCAAGTTCTCTTAGCTGCTGCGTCAGCATTTTAGGCGTTGCTTCGGGAATGAGCCTTCTTAAATCCGAAAATCTTAAAGTGTCGTCCAGCAAATGCCATAGTATAAGCGTTTTGTATTTGCCGCCGATTAAATCCAGCGTTGATGAAACAGGGCAATTATAATTTTCTAAAATTTTTTTCATGTTTTATCCTTTTGCGGTATCTTTTTAGGTACTATATTACAAATAAGTGCGTTCTTGTCAAAAAAATAATTGATTTATACAATGCTAATTAAATGATACGGATTTGTCAATAAAGAAGGGTTTATGGAAAAGAAAACTTTTATCGTTACAGGAATGACATGCGCGGCATGTTCGTCGCGCGTGGAAAGAGCCGTTTCAAAAATGGACGGCGTTAAAAAAGCGGATGTTAACCTTTTAAAAAATACTTTGACGGTTTCTTTTGACGGTTCAGTTACGGGTATAAAACAAATTATTGAAAAAGTTGAAAACGCAGGATACGGAGCGGCGTTTCAGAATGCCAATGTGAAGAAAAATAATAATTTGTCCGGCGATGGCGCGTCGCGGGAAATATTTTTAATAAAAAAACGTCTGATAATTTCCGTCATATTTGCCGTTCCTCTTTTTTATTTGTCTATGGGAGAAATGCTTGGGCTGCCTTTGCCGCCTTTTTTGACGGGAATGCAAAATATGGCGGTTTTTGCTTTCACGCAGTTTTTGCTTTCGCTGCCGGTTATTTTTGTTAACCGCAAATATTTTCAAACGGGATTTAAAAATCTGGTAAAACTTTCTCCTAATATGGATTCGCTTATAGCGCTCGGTTCCGGAGCGGCTTTTGTCTATGGGGCGTATGCCGTGTATAAAGTCGCTTACGGTATGGGCATTGGCGATATGGATTTGGTTCATAAGTTCGGCATGGATTTATATTTTGAGTCTGCCGCCATGATATTGACGTTTATTACACTCGGCAGATTTTTTGAAGCGCAGGCTAAACGCAAAACTTCGGAAGCGATAACAAAACTTATGAAACTTACTCCGGAAACCGCGCTTGTAATTCGCAGCGGCAAAGAAGAAACCGCGCCGGTCGAAGAAATAATTGTCGGAGATATTTTGATCGTCAAAGCCGGCGACAGCGTTTGTGTCGACGGCATTATTGAAGAAGGATACGGCTCGATCGACGAATCTGCGGTTACGGGCGAAAGTCTGCCAGTAGATAAAACTGTCGGCGATAAAATTACTGCGGGAACCGTCAATAAGTCCGGATACTTTAAAATGCGAGCCGCTGCCGTCGGCGGCGATACTGCGCTTGCAAAAATAATCCGCCTTGTAGACGATGCGACTTCCTCCAAAGCGCCCATAGCAAAACTTGCCGATAAAATAAGTTATATATTTGTGCCCGCGGTTATTTTTACGGCTTTAAGCGCCGCGTTAATATGGCTGTTTGGCGGACAAAGTTTTGAATTTGCTCTTTCGGCGGGTATTTCCGTTTTAGTCATATCGTGTCCGTGCGCTTTAGGGCTTGCCGCTCCCACGGCGATAATGGTCGGCATAGGCAGGGGCGCGTCTAAAAGCATTTTGATTAAATCAGCCGACGCTTTAGAAACCGCGCGCGCTATTGATACCGTCGTGTTAGATAAAACCGGCACTATAACGGAAGGCATTCCCGTTGTAACGGATATTGTTCCCGTAGGCGTTTCCCATGATGAGTTGCTGTCGGCGGCAGTTTCGATTGAAAAAATGTCAGGACATCCTCTTGCGTCCGCTATTATTAAAAAAGCTAAACAGTCCGGAACAGAGATAAAAAGCGTCAAAGATTATAAATTTATGCCCGGACGGGGCGTCAGCGGAATTATTGACTCAATAACATATTTTGGCGGAAACAGAAAAATGGCGGAAGAAGTCGGCGTGAATACGGAAAAAATTGCCGATATCGAAAAGAAGTTTGCCGCCGAAGGCAAAAGAATTTTATATTTTTCAAAATATAAAACGCTTATCGGTATTATTGTTTTGGCGGATACATTGAAAAAAGAAAGCGCAACCGCGGTCAAACGGCTTAAACAAACGGGTCTTGAAGTCATTATGCTTACCGGCGACAATGTAAAGACCGCCGAATATATAGGAAGACAAGCCGGTATCGATAAAGTGATATCTGAAGTTTTACCGGAAGACAAAGAGCGGGAAATACGTTTATTGCAGGAAAGCGGTAAAAAAGTTGCGATGGTCGGCGACGGTATTAACGATGCGCCGGCTCTTGCAAAAGCGGACGTCGGCATTGCAATAGGCGCCGGCACAGATATAGCGATAGAATCAGCAGATATAGTTTTAATGAAAAACAGTTTAAACGACGTTGCGGCGGCAATAAAGCTCAGCCGCGCGGTTGTGCGCAATATCAAGCAGAATCTTTTCTGGGCATTCGTCTATAATATTATCGGAATACCGGTTGCGGCAGGCATTCTTTATGGTTCGCACGGTATTTTGTTAAACCCTATGATAGCGGCGGCGGCAATGAGTTTTAGTTCCGTATCAGTTGTTTTTAACGCTTTACGTTTAAAATTTTTTAATACAGATGAAAAGGGGATAAGTATGAAAAAAGTCATTAAAATCGAAGGCATGAGCTGCGGACATTGCAGCGCAGCCGTAACAAAAGCTCTTAAATCTTTAGACGGTATAAATGCCGTAGAAGTAAATTTGAAAACCAAAGAAGCCACAGTCGGCGTCAGTGAAGCGGTAAGCGATGAAAAACTGCGCAATGCGGTCGAAGAAGCCGGATATAAAGTCGTCGAAATAAATTAGGGCGCGTTCATACACAGTGTGTTTAATCCCGCAAAGCGTACGGCAATATCGCCACTGTAACCATCCATAAAAATTGGCGGCGCTATGTTGTGCCACATTGGTTAAATTGTCATGACGTAAAACAAAATAGTATAATAATCGCTATGAATATATTTATGTTTATCATTATGTTTATTTTAGGCGCGGCTTGCGGCGCCGCTTTTTTTATTTTTAAGTTTGTTATGGTATCAAAAGAAAATGCCGCCAAAGAACAAAAAATTAAAGATTTGTCCGAAGAAATCGAAAAGCAAAACAAAGAACGTGATTCTCTTAAAACTGAATTTGAAAATATCGCTTCTAAAATATTGGAAGAAAAAAGTTCGAAAATTTTCGATATTAATAAACGGGAACTTGACGGCATAGTGGCTCCTTTTAAAGAAAAAATAGACGAATTTAAAAACAAAGTCGAAAGCATACACATTGCTGAAAACCAGCAGAGAGCCGTTTTGAACGCCGAACTTAAAAGGCTTATGGAACTTAATAAACAGGTCAGCGAAGAAGCCAACAATCTTGCAGTCGCGTTAAAAGGAGAAAGCAAACTTCAGGGAATATGGGGAGAGCTAAATATCGAGAGAATTTTTGAGTCCGCCGGCATGGTAAAAGGCGTACATTACAGCGCGCAGCGTTCCGTTGAAACTGAAGAAGGCAGAAAAATACCGGATTATATAGTAAATCTTCCGGAAGATAAACACATAATAATAGATTCAAAAACTTCACTGACCGCTTATGAAAAATATTATAATGCCGAAACCGAACAAGAAAAGAAAATTTTTTTAAAAGACCACATAACGAGCATAAAAAAACATATTGAAGAACTTTCCGGAAAAAATTATCAGGATTTACCGGCTTTAAACCAGCCCGAATACGTGCTTATGTTTATCCCTGTGGACGCGGCAAGCGCGCTTGCCGTAAAAGAGTCTCCCGAAATTCTGGATTACGCTTTTGCCAAAAACGTGGCGATGGTTACGCCTTCAACGCTTATGGCTACGATGAAAACCGTCGCATATATCTGGCGGCAGGAAAATCAAAAAAAGAACGTTTTAGAGATTGCAAAACAGGGCGGGCTTCTCTACGATAAATTCGTTTCTTTTGCGCAGATACTTATTGACGCCGACAAAAAAATGTCGGAAGCCAAAGCCAAAACGGAAGAAGCGGTAAAAAGGCTTTCGGAGACGGACAAAAAAGGCGACAGCCTTATAGAAAGAGTGCAGAAACTTAAAGAACTGGGCGCTTCGGCAAAAAAGGATATGCCCAAAGAATTGTCGGAAGAAAATAACTAACGGGCATCTCTAAAAACTCCACTGCAAACAAATCTGTAGTTCTTATAAACATAAAAAAAGACGAAAGGATTTATATTTTCCTTTCGTCTTTTTTTTAATATGAATTTTAATTTTCGGAAGTTATTGTTTCAACCGGAGCTTCGACAGTATCCGAATCTGCGGCGGCATCAAGTTTTTTATAGATTATCGCGCCTGATATGTACATTATAGGCACTACTATAAGCAACCCAAGACCAAGAGGGATCATTCCTATAATGGAAAGTATAAACATGAGAATAATAAAAATAATGCATGATACGAACTGGGGCGTAGCTATTTCCCAGCTTCTTTTAAAAGCGTCAATTATTCCGATATTTTTTTTATCGACAACTATGTAAACCACAGGAAAGAAAATAGCTGTAGCTAAAACCATAGGGATTACAAATAAGAAGGTTGCAAACACCAAAATTAACGAAAGCAATATCGATGCTCCAAAAAATTTAAAATATATATTTTTATCGTTTTTCAATACGTCCCAGCTTGGAATTTCTCCGTTAGCTAAAATAAGAGAAGCCCTGATGAATGAAAGCATAATGTAAGAACCTGCCATCCAGCTGATAATTGACAGAATTATTACCATAATTATGGAAGGAATAAAGCTGACAAGTAAATTTGTCAATAACGATACTACAACTGAAAGAAATAGCAAACCGATAAGCAAGAATGGAGCTTTTTTAAAATTTTCCCAACTGCTTTTTAAAACGTCCATAATGTCGAAAGCTTTTGTAGCCATGTAAATATCTCCTTTTTTTTAATGTTTTATAATTCTACACAATAACTTCTTTCCAGTCAAATAAAAAACAATTATTTTTATGGCATATGCGTAATTTGTGTGAACGCGCCCTAGTTAGATGTATTACCCAATTCATTGCCTTTTTCAATATTCGCCGCAGAAACAGTTTCAAACTTTTTGTAAACTATTGCAGCCGCTATCATGGATATGGGAACGGTTATGATCAAACCGATTGCTAAAGGTATTGAGCATATTATGTTTATGGCAAGACAGACAACTGCGAAAATTAAAGCATGAGGAATATTCTTGGAAACTATATTGAATGATTTTTTAAGCGAATCGATTATCGAAACATCTTTTTTATCAGCAATTATAAACGGCGCAGGGAAAAACAAAGCGGTTGTTACAGCTGCAACGATCATCGTAAAAAGACCTATAAGCGATGCTGAAAAGAAATTTGCTCCCAATATAAGTTGTAAAAATATTAAAACGGTAGCTAAAATCGCCGAAACCACTATGCCTATAATGATGAAAACCGCTGCAAATTTGATGAGAATAATAATATCGTTTTTCAATATCTCCCATGTGACCGTCTCCCCTCTTTCAATATAAAGAGAAGCTCTCACCAAAGAAAGAGTGAAGTATAAGGAAATAAATATTTCAATAAATAACAATACCGGAAACAAAAATATAAAAAAGTGGAGAAACATCATAAAAAATGCAACAACAATGTATGTCAAAAATAAAATCGTTATTTGCGCCAAAGGTATGGCGATAAGTACTAAAATATTGTTAGTAAACCCCTGCCACGCAGAAATAAAAACTTCTCCGATCTTAAACCCGTTTACTGTCAGCATATTTTCTCTCCTTGACCTTTTTTAAACTCACTAATTCTACACAAAAACAAATATTATTACAAGGAAAAAGTGGTATAATAAAAATCTTCAAATAACGGCGGTCATTGCGCCGAAAAATCAGGATCAAAATGTCTCTTTATAAAAAAGAATTGTATGATAAAATTAAAAAATTCCAAAACGCTTTAAAAAGTGAAAATATCGAACTTTCTTTTGATGACGAAAGTTTCAGAGATTATGCGGTTGTTGCCAATGTAAGTAAAAACGAACAATATTGCGGCAAGTTTTCGATATATTATAAGCCTTCTAAGAATACGTATTCCTTAAAAAAACAAATTGAAAGCTTGGAAATTGCGAAAACCGTTGAAGATACATGGAACGATCTCAACGGCAGCGGAACTTATAATGCGCAAAGCGGCATTTATGAAGCTTTTGTTGACGGCTCTTATATTTCCGGTGTTACGGGATACGGCGCTGTAATTTATCTGGGCGATGAACTAAAAGCTGAAATAGCCGGCACGATTGAGGATGTTGAATTTAGACAGTTTGGCGGAGAGTTGCAATCCGTTATCGAAGTTTTAAAATGGTGTTTTACAAATAAAGCGTCAAAAATCAGAATAAATTATGATTATCAGGGCATAGAAAAGTTTGCAACTGGCGAATGGAAACCAAAAAATAATTTATCGAAAGGGTATGTCAATTATATAAGAAACGCAAATATAAATATCGAATGGCGGCATATAAGAAGCCATACGGGAAATTTAAGAAATGACGAAGCCGACACCCTTGCAAAAAAAGCCGCCTTGTCTGTGTCAAGCACAACAAGCAAAAGATTCGTAAATCTTGAAAAGAAAGCTTTGGATTTTATAGATTTTATAAATAAAACTCCAAAATTCCGTTCACAATACATAAGCGCAGAAAACGGCGAAAGCGTCAAAATCAAAATAAAAAATGAAGAAACAAACGATTCTTCCATAATAGAACTAATTTACGCAAAAGCAAACACTTTTTCAATAAAACAACCCAAAACCCCTCTGGAATCAAACATCTACAACCTCTGGCAAGATTTTCTTTTCGTCGAAGATTTTAAAGGCATATAAAAATTTTAAAACTTTGAAAAGATATCATATAACCAACTATATTTATAATATATTATAATAGTTGACAAATATTGTTTTTCATGCTATTATGTTTTGACTGTTTATAAATCGTACAAATTAATATACTAATAAAAAAGGAGAAAGATTATGCTTAAGACAAAATCGAAACAAAAAATTCTGAGTTATTTTTTCAATTTGTATAACAAAATTAAACGGCTTACAAAAAAGAAAACAATTTTATTCTTTATAATTGCTGTAAATTTGGTGGGAAAAGTAAATGATTTACTGGATATTATAAATATATTTTTGTAAAATCTATAAATATTTAAAGTGTTGTTTCATTTATTCATAATTAAATCAGAATTGAAATTTAGTAATATTATTTGTACGATTCATTTCATCAAAATCAGAATCAGAATAAAAAATATACAATAATATAGTAATAAAACGGAGCAAGAATGCTTTCAGTTATTAAAAAATTTGCAGATTTCGATAAAGACAGTTTAGACAGTCTGTCTGACTATTTAGATTATCCTGAAAGTAAAAGCTGCAAGAAAGCAGTTTTTTTGAAAATCGATACTAATGAAAACAAATATTTTGGTACTGAGTTGCAAGATTTGTCCAAAGATAGAAAAGAATTGTATTTATATCCCATAAAAGCTGCAAGACCTGCAAACGGATTAAATCAGACGCCTACGGTTGTTTATAATTCTTATGATAAAAGCTATATTAAAAAGATATATAATTGGTTTTTTGACAATAAAGATAAAAATGATTTATTCGCAGCGGTATATAAGATTTTAGATGAAAATAAAGAAAAAATAGAAATAGAATTAAGCGATATACAGAAAGAAATCAAAACATTTTTTCTGTCTTTAATAATCGATGATAAGTATCTTGGCAGAATTGAAATATTTAGAAATATTGTAAGCGATATAGAAGACCAAATAAAGATTAAATATAATGAAAAAAGTTATTTGGAAGGCTCATATTGCGCATTGTGCATGCAAAAAAAAGATAAAGTATATGGATTTGCCATTCCATATACTTTTTTTAATGTCGATAATGAAGCATTTGCTTATAATTTTAAACAAAGAAATGCCGTAAAGCAGTTTCCCGTATGTCTTGACTGCGCAAAAAAGATAAGAGGCAAGGGGAAAATATATTTAGAAGAAGAAATGAAGTTTAACGATATAGCGGGAAATACATATTTTCTTTTTCCGGAAGTGATAAATAGTTCTGATAATGAGGCTTTAAAATCTTATATCAAAATAATAAAAGATTTCAGAGATGGTGTAGGTAAAGATTCTACCGATACTACTGCGGAGGAAGTGTTAGTTGAAAAGTTACAGAGCGATAAAAATGCAATGTCTTTTACATTATTGTTTTATCAGATGGACACTTCAAAGTTCAATATTTTAGCGTCAATAGAAGAAGTCTTGCCTTCCAATTTGAAGAAATTTTATGATGCCGTTAATTATGTAAATGATTTGTTTCTCAAAGAAAAAATAGAAATATACGGATATAAGAAAGGCGGCAAAGAAAAAGAAAGCGTTCCTATAAAATTTTCTTACAAAATATTACAGAAATTGTTTGAGAATCAAAAAATAGATTTCAAAATGAGATCAAAAAGACAATTTTTTGAAATATTGGATTCACTGCTTAATTTTAAGCCTGTGTCTTATAATTATTTGATAGATACATTTATATTGAAAGACATAGATATGCCCAAAAATTTTTATGACAGTTTTTTAATTCTGAATATATTTCTGAAATTAAGACTTACAAACGGAGGGGATGCTGAAATGAGTGATATAAAAACGCAATACTTAGATGATTTTTGTATGCAGTTTCCTGAATTTTTCAACAAGCCGATAAAAAAAGCGATTTTTGGTATAGGCGTACTTACCGAGCAATTAGCAATATGCCAAAAAATAGAAAGAGGCAATAAAGCTATTTACAGATCTTTAAAAGAATTTAAATTAGACCAAAGCTATATTGTAAACAAGCTTTTTAGAGATGTAAGGTATAAAAGAAACTACTATGATAAGTATCCGTATATTTTTGCGGATAAACTTGGCGAAGAAATAGATGAATGTATTTTGGCAAGTTCTCAAGAGAAGCTTGATCCTTTGGAAGCAAGTTACGTATTTACGGCGGGATTGCAGTTATCGCAGCGTGTAAAGCAGAAGTTTTATGAGCTACATAAAGATGAGATAAGACAAAAAAATAGTAAAGAAAATGAGGAGGGACAATCAAATGACGCAAATTGATAACAGATCGGAATTAATTTTTATTTATGATGTGAAAGACGCTAATCCTAACGGTGATCCGCTACATGAAAACAAACCCAGAATTGATGAAGAAACCAAAATAAATTATGTTACTGATGTACGCCTTAAAAGAACTATAAGGGATTATATTGCGGTTGAATACGGCAACAAAGAACCAAACCAGATTTTTATGCTTGCGCAAAGAAGGGCAGATGAAACCTTGCCAACAATGAAAGACAGAAGCAAAGATTTTAATAATGATAAAGAAAGTATTAAAAGTAAATGTATAGACATAAGGTTTTTTGGGGCAACGCTTGCATTTGCAGAAGACAAAAAAACAAAGAAGATCGCTAAAAAAGACAATGAAGATGAAAACGGGCAAGAAGACGTCTCCCAAAAAGATGATTCGGGTTCAGTTGCAATTACTGGCCCTGTGCAATTTAGGATAGGACGTTCAATGCATCAGGTTGAGCCCGTCGAAAATCAAATAAGCAGAGTATTGCCTAATGACCCCGGGAAAAAACAGGGAACGTTCGGCACAGACCAGAGAGTATTTTATTCCGCAATAAAATTTTATGGAATGATCAATGAAAATGCCGCTGTAAACAGCGGATTGCAGAAAGAAGATATTGATATTCTATTGAAAGCTGTATGGAACGGAACAAAATCTTTGAACACAAGATCTAAAATAGGGCATATGCCGAGATTGCTTATAAAAGCCGATTATGAAAAAGGATTTTTTATAGGCGATTTGGATTCAATGATTACATTTAATAAAAATGATGAAATCAATGAGTTGGCTATCCGTTCTTGCAATGATTATGAACTTGATTTATCAAAACTTGCGGATGCTTTTAAATCAAGCGACAACAAAATTGTAAAAGTAGTAATTGCAAAACATCCTGATTTAAGAATTAAAGGCGAGAGCAGTTTAAAAGAAAATAAAAAAATAGAATTTAAAGAAATAGTGTCTTGGGAATAAACAATGAAAGCGTTAAAATTTGAAATATGGGGAGATTTTGCCCATTTCAGAAAACCGTATACTACTACATCTCCATTGACTTTTTCTTTGCCTCCAAGAACTGCCATGGCGGGAATAATAGGAGCTATCATAGGCAGAAAAAAAAATGACGTCATATGTCAAAATCAAGACAGCTTTATATCCATATCATTGCTAAACGCGGTTAAAAAAACGAGAATGGCGGTAAATCTTGCAAAATTTCCTTCTATAAAATCCGTTCAAAACGGATGTTTTGATTTAAATAAAATTTCAAACAGAGCGCCGCAAATACGATATGAGTTTTTGAAAGACGTAAAATACGCGATTTACTTTGCGCACAACGATAAATCAGTTTATGAATCGGTTAAAAGAGCATTGGAAAATCACGAAACAGTATATACTCCGTATTTGGGAATTGCCCAATTGATTGCAAATTTTAAATTTACCGGCGAATATGAGATACAAGAAAATAATGATGAGAAACGCTTTGATTTTAAATGTATAATTCCTAAAAAAGCGATTAAAGACGGGAATATAGAGTTGGAAGACAATGCAGAATATTTTACGGCAAGAATTCCAAACAGACTTGATGAAAAGAGAATAGCGCTTGAATATAATGAAGTAGTTTTCGAAAGAAGCGGAAAAAAAACAGTCAGGGCTACGGCTTTACCCAAACAAAGCTGGAATATAAAAGAAACAGGTGAAAATATTATCTTCTTATAGATCAAAAGTTTTATCGCATCCGGATAAACTGCTTAGCGAGCATTTGGCTAATGTGTGGGATATAATATCCAATGAGATTAAACTTAAAAATATTGACAACAAAACTGAAATAAAAGATATCCTAAAAATAGCCGCCGTTTGTCATGACTTAGGGAAAGCCACATATTTTTTTCAACAGTATTTGGAAAATAAACACGGTAGTCAAAAAACTCATCATAGCCTTCTATCCGCTCTCATAGCTTTTTACTTGGCAAAACAACTAAAATTAACCGACGTATTAATTCCATTTTATCTGATAAGAAGTCACCATTCAAACCTTAAAAATATATCAAACGGCGATACAGGTTCGCCGGATAAAAACATTATCTTGGAACAGATAGACGCTTTAAATAAAGAAGATATAATCTCGATAATAAAATGTGTTTTTGGAATAGATTTTAATTTTGATGTTTTTAAAGAATATATAAATACAGGCAGAATCTTTAAAGATATCTATTTAGCTTCGAAAAATATAGACAGCAAACTTGAAAAGTTTTTCTTTATCGAGTTTCTCTTTTCTCTCATTATTTATGCCGATAAAGCCGATGCCGGCATTGACAATAAATCTTTTTATGAGATAAAAGAAAAAATAAAAAACTTTAATTCACCTGATGCCGTCAATACATATATTGCAAAAAACATAAAAACTCAAAAAAATATATCGAAACAAAAAATGGATAATATAAGAGATTCGATTTATAAAGACGCAATGGATTATGCTCATAACGTCGACTTAGATAAAAAAATCTTTT
>JAISDI010000240.1 GCA_031264895.1 Endomicrobium sp.
TTATGGCTTTTTCCATTTCGCTTTTTGTTATCGGGATGGTAAGATTAATTGCTCTTGCCGAAGCCCAAAGCCTGTCCAGATGTTCTTTGAGCCTGAACACTCTTCCGTTATAAGCCCTGATACCTTCAAAAATTCCGTCCCCGTAAAGAAAACCGTGATCAAAAACAGAAACCTTTGCGTCTTCCTTAGAAACAAGTTTTCCGTCTAAATAAATCTTCATTTTGCAGCTCCTTGTACGGTATAAATTTTATACCGCAAATTATATGATTTTTCCGTCAGTCATTCTTATTTGTCTGTCGGCTTTTTCGGCAAGCTCCATATTATGCGTTACCAAAACAAGCGTAGCGCGAGCCTCGCTTGAAACATCCAGCAAAAGATTTTCAATTTCAACAGCCGTATGCCTGTCCAAGTTTCCGGTAGGTTCGTCGGCAAATATTATTTTCGGCTTATTTATCAACGCTCTTGCAAGAGCGGCTCTCTGCTGTTCCCCTCCGGAAAGTTCGCTGGGAAAATGATTTTTTCTATGCGATAAACCTACTTTTTCCAGTATTTCGTCCGCATAAGAAATCTTTAATTTTTTTTCTTTCCATACAGGCAGCAAAATATTTTCCAAAACCGTAAAATCCGACAAAAGATAATGAAACTGAAAAACAAAACCTATATTCTCTTTTCTCATTTTGCATAAATAATCGTCGTTTGACGCATAACAGTCTATGCCGTCTATAAGCACCTTTCCGGACGTAGGCCTGTCCATAAGCCCGAGAGAATGTATCAAAGTGCTTTTTCCCGCTCCGGAAGGCCCTGTAAAAGCCGTCTTTTGCCCCGAAGGAATATTTAAATTAATGCTTTTTAAAACTTCTATGTCGGGAGAATTTTTCTTCTTATAATTTTTAATGAGATTTTTTGCAATTATTTCCATTATCCGTACCTTATCGCTTCAAGAGGGTCAAGCTTTGACACCTGATAAGCCGGATAAATTCCGGCTATGACCGTTATTATGAAAGCGCAAACCGCAACCGAAAATATGTCTGAAGCAATTATGGCTATCGGCAGTCTGTCGACATAATAAATGCCCTGCGGAAGCTTGAATATTTCAAAATGTTTCAATACAAGGCTTATTCCCGTACCAAGTATCATACCTAAAACGGTGCCTAAAAAGCCGACCACAAGCCCTTCATAAAAAAAAATCTTCGCAATGGAGATTTTCGAAAAGCCTACCGCCGACATTATTCCTATTTCTTTTGATTTTTGGACGCTTAAAAGCAAAAGATTTGAAACTATATTAAACGCCGCGACAAGAATTATCAAACCCAGAATCAAAAACATCATTATTTTCTCGAGTTTGAGCGCGGAAAAAAGATTTTTGTTTAATTCTATCCATGCTTTCACCCTGTAAGGATAAGAGAATTCTTTTTGAAGACGTTCCGCAGAAATTACCGCTTTGTCAAAATCTGCCGTCTGTATGCTGATACCGCTTACTCCGCCTTCCATAGAAAATATTTGCTGGGCATAAGACAAATCTATAAAACCCAAAGACGAATCAAAATCGTACATTCCGGAGTGAAATAATGCCATAACTTTGAATTTATACATCTTAGGCATACTTGTAAAACTTGAAGGAAACATCAAAACTATTTCATCTCCCGCAGTAACGCCTACGCTTTTGGCTATTTCGCTGCCAAGCATTATCTGCGCGCCGCCAAGCCCGTCAAAATCAATATCGGAAATCTGTACCTGAGAGGAGAGACCTACCATAGAATCTTCTTCTTTAAAATTTACGGCTTTTACGATAATTCCGGCAGATAAAGAAGAACCGATAGTCCTTATCATTCCTTGTCTGTAAATGAAAGGAGACGAAGAAATTACGCTTTTATCTTCTTTTATTTCTTTTTGTATTTCTTCATAGTCCGTAAACTCGCCGCCGTCGGCTCTTGTCATCATTATATGCGGCTGAATGCCGAGGATTTTATCTCTTATGTCATGCTGAAAACCGCTCATGACGGATAAAGTAATGACTAGGGCGCCTACGCCTAAAGTCGTGCCGCCGATCGCTATAAGAGTAGTCAAAAAAGAAAAAAAACCTTTTTTTCTTGCTTTTAAATATCTTAACGCAATAAAAAATTCAGTCGACATTTTATTCCGGCCTCATGGCTGGGAAAGTAATCACTTCGCGTATGGACTGCGTACCCGTTAAAACCATCACAAGCCTGTCTATGCCGATTCCAAGACCGCCTGTAGGAGGCAGTCCCTGTTCAAGCGCTAAAATAAAATCTTCGTCGTATGGCATAACTTCGTCCGCGCCTTTCTTTTTGGCTTCCATCTGTTCGGAAAATCTTATTCTTTGCAGTTCCGGATCATTAAGTTCCGAGTAAGCATTTCCTATTTCCATCCCGTTGATATAAAGTTCAAATCTTTCGGCTATTTCCGGACTTTCAAATTTAACTTTTGACAAAGGAGAATAAACCGCAGGGTAGTCCATAACAAAGGTGGGATTTTTAAGATTAGGTATAACCTTTTCATCGAAAAGCTGATCAAGAATCTTTTTTTCCGAAGCGTCTTTTGGCAAATCAAGATTGAGATGTTTTACCTGTTCTAAAAGTTTTCCGCTTTCGACGTACGGCAGCAAATCAAGACCGGTATGCTCTTTTATAAGATCAAACATTTTTGCTCTTCTAAATTCAAGATTTATATCCGCTCCGATTTTTTTTGCGGCATTTTTTATCAGAGTTTCCGTTATGTCCATCATATCGTTATAATCGGCATACGCCTGATACAATTCCATCATGGTAAATTCCGGATTGTGATTTCTGTCTATGCCTTCGTTTCTGAAATTTCTTCCGATTTCAAAAACTCTTTCCATACCGCCGACAACGAGTCTTTTCAAATAAAGTTCCGGAGCTATTCTTAAAAATAAATTTATATCTAAAGCATTGTGGTGCGTTACAAAAGGATTGGCGTTAGCTCCGCCGGCAAGAGACTGCAAAACCGGAGTTTCGACTTCGATAAATCCCAAATTTTCAAGCGTATGCCTCATAGACGAAATTATAAGGCTTCTTTTTACAAAAATGTCTTTGACTTCGGCATTTGCTATCAAATCAAGATACCTTTGTCTAAATCTTGTTTCCGTATCTTTAAGACCGTGCCATTTTTCCGGAAGCGGTCTGAAAGCTTTTGATAACATAGTCCATTTGTCAACCATTATGCTGAGTTCGTTTGTTCTAGTCCTAAACGGCATGCCTTCGACGG
>JAISDI010000245.1 GCA_031264895.1 Endomicrobium sp.
AGCAAATTCGGAACTCGCGGCAATAAAGACTAAGAGGATGCCGCTCAAACAACCGAATTTGATAATCTTCAAAAATCTTTCGCTCATAGACTCGCTTAGAGGCGGCGAACGGCAACGACAACGACTAACGACAAAAGCGAAAAGCAAAAGCAAAAGACAAATAGTACTCTTTATGTTTTTAATTCTCTTCTGTGAAGGGGAATGACGACACGGCAACGACAAAACGGCAAAAATGGAGAGCGTTTTTTTACAGTAGGGTAATTGACCGGCGTGCCTGTCTGTCACCCTGAACTCGTTTCAGGGTCTGTCGTCAATTTTTTTACAACGAGATTCCGAAACAAGTTCGCAATGACACAACTTTTAAATTTAACTTTTTTATAGGCGCTCATTTATGAATTAGTTTGTGCCTTTATTTTTTAAATTAATGCGGAGGAAAATCATGGAAGAAAAAAAGGAAGCGAAAATTGAAATTGAAATAGACGAACAGACTTCAAACGGTATTTATTCAAATCTGGCTTTAATAACGCATTCCGAAAGCGAGTTTATCATAGATTTTATTTTCTTTCAGCCGCAAAACCGCAAAGCCAAAGTAAGAAGCAGAATCATCACTTCTCCGGAACATGTCAAAAAGATGATAGCGGCTTTGCAGGACAATATCGCAAAATATGAAGCTAAATTCGGGCAGGTCAAAAATCCCTCAAAAGACTTGGGAAGCACGAAAACGGAATATTATAATTGAGCGGTAAAATTATGAAAATAGAGCTTATCTGTACCGGCAGCGAATTATTGGCCGGAAAATTAAATACTAACGCTGCCTATATCGGCTCAAAACTTTTGTCTTTGGGTCTTAATTTGTCGTATATAACTACCGTCGGAGACAAAAAAAGCGAACTTTGCGCGGAACTTCAAAGGGCATGCGGCAGAAGCAATATAATTATCGTGACGGGCGGTCTTGGCCCAACTTTTGACGATATAACCGTTGAAAGCGTTGCGGAAGTTTTAGGCATTGAAACATATGCCGCCGAAAACGTTTTAAATTCCATAAAAGAGTTTTTTGCAAAACGCGCGATTGCCGAAATACCGAAAATCAACGAAAGGCAGGCAAACGTGATCAAAGGAGCAAAAGTTTTGGAAAACCGTTTTGGAACCGCTCCCGGACAGATGATTCATTTTGAATACAAAGAAGGCGAAAAAAAAATAAGGAAGACAATATTTTTGTTTCCGGGACCGCCTCGGGAAATGCAGCCTCTGTTTGACGAAAATGCAGAACCTTTTTTTAAAAGTTATCATTCCGGAATAAGAAAAAATGAAGCTCTTCGCATATTCGGCCTTTCGGAATCCGCCGTTGCGGAAATGATAAAGCCGGTTATGGAAGCAGCCGGTTTTGGCGAAGGCGGCGCGGTTGAGTTTGGCATACTTGCAAGCGGCAGCATTATAACCGTAAAGTATTCCGTATCCGGCAGCGACGAAATGCTTGTCGATGATATCGCGGGAAACTTGAAATTTGAACTTGAAAAAGTTTTGGACGGTAATATTTTCGGTTACGGAAGCGACGAACTTGCGGATTGTCTGGGAAAGATTCTTATAGAAAACAAAAAAACCGTCGCTCTTGCCGAATCCTGTACGGGCGGACTTGTGTCAAAAAAGATTACAGATACGGCGGGCAGCTCTATATATTTTAAAAGTTCTTTTGTAACTTATTCAAACGAATCAAAAATAAAACTCGGCGTAAAAGAGGAAACTCTTCAAAATTTTGGCGCGGTAAGCGAAGAAACCGCAAAAGAAATGGCGGAATGCGCTTTAAACGCCGCAGACGGCGATTATGCGGTTTCAGTTACCGGAATAGCAGGGCCTGGCGGCGCGACAAAAGAAAAGCCCGTCGGGCTTGTTTTTATCGGTGTGGCGTCAAAAAGAGAAACAAACGTTTTTAAATGCAGTTTTCACGGAACAAGAAAAGATATAAGAGAACGGTCTGCAAATACGGCGCTTGACCTTCTCCGTCGTAAAATTTTGAACGACGGCGCGGCTAAAAACGCGAAAAAAATGTCGGCGCAGATTTTGAAAGGCAAAAAAAAATGAGATTGTTTGCCGCCGCGTTTATTACGCAAAAAATTGCGGAAAAAATGTACGAATACTGCGAGCCGTCAGCCGAATATTTTAAATTCAAACGCGTACCGCCTGAGAAAATGCACGTAACGGTCAAATATTTCGGCGATGAAGATTATGAAAACTGCCTGAAAATCGTTGAAAAATCAGTCAAAGATATTGAAAAATTTGAAATTGCCGTAAAAGGCGTAAATTTTTTTTCGCGCGGAAAATATGCAGGCGTTCTATGGGCAGGGATATACGATAAAACCTCTTCTTTAAATAAAATCGCTTTAAATATCGACGGTTCGCTTAAAAGCTATATCGCGCACATAACTTTGGCGCGTTTTAAAAACGGCATTGTTGAAAACTCGGTTTTGGATAAATATTTATCGGAAAACTCGGCAAAAGAAAAAGAGTTCGGAAATTTTACCGTAGAAAGAATTGTTCTTGCCGACAGCATTTTAGAAGCGCGCGCAAGCCGTTACAAAATTTTAAAAGAGTTTTGTTTAAGGTGATAAAATGGCGGAAAAAATTGTCTACACACTATCGGCAAAATGTAAAGACTGTTACCGGTGCATAAGAGTATGCCCCGTGAAAGCTATAAGTTTTTCCGGTTCGCAGGCCAATGTGGACAATGAAAAATGTATAGTCTGCGGAACGTGCATAAGGGAATGCCCGCAGGGCGCAAAAACTTTCAGAAACGACGTTTCAAACGTTGAAATAATGCTTGAAGAAAGTAAGGAAAACAACTCAAAAACCGCGGTAACTCTTGCTCCGTCGTTTGTCTGCGCTTTTAACGGCGATGAAATAAAAAAAATACCTTCCGCATTAAAAAAACTCGGCTTTGATTACGTTGCAGAAACGGCAGTCGGAGCATACGATACGGCGATAGCTACGGCAAGGCTGTCGGCTAAAAAAAACAATAAATCTGAAATATGCACGGCATGTCCTGCGGCTGTAAATTATGTGACTATGTACAGAAAGGAGAGTACGGACAGCCTTATAAATGTCGTTTCCCCGATGATAGCGCATGCAAAAAAAATAAAGAAAAAACTCGGAGAAAACGCAAAAATAGTTTTTGCAGGGCCGTGCGTGGCAAAAAAAAGCGAAATCCACTGGGAAAGCGTAAAGGGCTTTGTGGAATATGCTTTGACTTTTACCGAACTTAAAGAGCTTTTTGCAAATAACAATATAATTCTTTCGGAACTTGAAGACGGTTTTTTTGACGAAGAAGTTCCGGGAAAATCAAGATTTTTCCCTTTGCCGGGCGGGCTTCTCAAAACGGCCTCGATTGAAAACGACGGTTTGGACAGACAGACTTTTCACGTCAACGGTTTTGAAGATTTTAGAAATGCCGTTGACGGCATAAAATCTTCAGACGGAACGTTGATCGAGCCGCTTTTTTGCGATAACGGCTGCATAAACGGGCCGGGAATAAGCAATGATAAAAATATCTTTGAAAAAAGAAAAGACATAATAAATTACGCTTCCCAAGCAAAAACTTCCGGCGAAACGCCTGAAGTAAACATTGAAGATTTGGAGATAAGTTTTTTGCCGAACTACAATGTCGAACATAAACAATATTCCGAAGAAGAGATAAAAAAAGTTTTGGCAAAGACTTCAAAATTTACAAAAGACGACGAACTTAACTGCGGCGCGTGCGGATACAATACGTGCAGAGATAAAGCCGCCGCGGTGCTCGACAATATGGCCGAGCCGGAAATGTGCATTCCTTTTATGAGAAAGTCCGCCGAGGTCAAAGCCGACAAAATATTTGAGACAAGCCCTAACGCAATAATAATTACCGACGACAATTTTAACGTTTTATCCATGAACGGCGCTTTCAAAAAAATGTTCTTGACGTCCGACGCGCTTGTGGGAAAACACATTTCAGCTCTCTTTGATCCTTCCGAATTTTATGCATTGGCAAGTTCTAAAGAGCTTATGAGAAGCGGCGTCGTTTCGTATGACGCTTACGGCGTTAAATGCAGGCAGATAGTATACTTTCTTGAAGACGATAAACATTATATAGGAATTTTCATAAATATCACGAAAACTTCCCGCGATAAAGAAAAACTTAACGAAATAAAAAAACAAACTCTTCTCAAAGCAAAAGAACTTCTCGAACATCAGATCGAAACCGCGCAAAAAATGGCTCTTTTTTTGGGCGAAAGCACGGCAAAAAGCGAAGAACTTTTAGACCAGCTTTTAAAAATTTCGGAAAATGACGATGATCAGTAAACGGCTTTATTTTGACGATTACGTATCGTCCGTACCAAAAAAAAATCAAAGCGTTTGCGGCGACATTTTCGGGATTTTAAGAAAGCCCGCATACACGCTTGCTATTTTATGCGACGGGATAGGCTCCGGGATTAAAGCCAATATTGCAGCAAACATGTGCTGCGAAAGGGTTAAAAACCTGTCTTTAAGCGGGCTGTCTTTAAGAAAAATTTTTGAACGCATTTCTTCCGAAACGGAAAAATCAAAAATATCGGACGGTTTTTACTGCGCATTGTCCGCCGTTATGCTGTTTCCGGACGGCAGAGCGATTGCGGCGGCATACGAAATGCCTATGCCTTTTATGCTTACTGACGGCGGAAAATGGGTTGAATTAAAACATGAGCGCGTCGGAATTTTTTATGAAGCAAACTTTAAATTGCGGGAAAACGACGCTCTTTGTTTCGTTTCTGACGGAATAACGCAGGCCGGTATGGGCGCTGCCGGCGCGGTCGGCCCTGAAGGCGTTTTGAGTATTTTAAATTCTAGTCTTCACAAAATAATTATGGCCGACATGCCTAAAACTTTGACTTTAAAGGCCTGCGAAGTTTCAGGCTCTTTTGACGACGATACTACGGCTGCGGTTCTTTGCGCAAGGCAGGCAAATATGTTTTGCGTTTTTTCAGGAGCGCCGCTGCTGAAAACTTACGATGAAACGGCGGTAAAAAAACTTCTTTCTTTTGACGGGAAAAAAGCCGTGTGCGGCTCTACCACGATGGATATTTTTTGCAGGATCACAGGCAGAAAACCAAAAATAGACGCGGCTTTTTTTACGGACTTTATTCCTCCGGAATATGAAATAGAAGGGCTTGATTTTGCTTCCGAAGGAGCTATAACTTTAAACCAATGTTTTAATATTATGAACGATAAAGAAGTTTTGCAAAAAGAGCAGACGCCGCCCGCAAAACTTGCAAATTTGTTAAATGCGGCCGACATAATTCATTTTATCGAAGGAATGTCGGTAAATAAAGGGCATGGCGATATAATGTTTAAACAGATGGGGATATTGCCTAGAGCTGAAATAATATATAAAATAAGTAATGAACTTATAAAGTCCGATAAGATAGTATCAAAAGAGAAAATCTAAAAGAGGTAAGTTCAAGTGAAAAAGTTGTTTTTTGCGGCGCTGTTTTTCTTTTTAACTTTTACCGTTTTGTATGCGCAGGATGAAAGCGCAAAAACAAACGACGAGCAGCAACCCGCAGCGGCGCCGGTGAATTGGAAAACTTCCGGAATTTTAACGTGGGCTTATAATCAGACGGCAGTAAGCGACAATTGGAAAGGAAAAGAAGGTTTTTCTAGGATGTGGCAGGTCAAACTGCTTTTAAGCGCCGAACGCGATTCTTTAAAATCAAACTGGCTTACGACGTTTAAAGAGGAGTACGGAGAAAGCGATACAAAAAATACTTCCGAAATAAGCCTGGACTATTTGGAATTTAACACGGTTTACACTTATAAGATTTATAAATTGCTTCAGCCGTATGCCTCGTTTTACGTCCAGTCGCAAAATAACGAATTCATGGATCCCGTAACTTATATAGAGTCTGCCGGTTTGAATTTTACGGTTTTTTCAAACAATATTAATACGCTTAAAGTAAGAGCCGGCGGAGCGGTTAAACAAATTGACGATTCCGTTAACGGAAATCAAAGAAGCGGCGGCGCGGAAGCAGTTGTCAATTATGACTTGCTTTTTCATAAAGACGCAAAATTTGTTTCCGAAGCAAGATTATACGAAACTTTTGAAAACGGCGAAGATTTTAGATGGGAAAACAAATTGTTTTTAAAAACAGGTCCGTGGTTTACTACCGAGTTCGGTTATAAAGTTTATTTTGAAAATGCGCGGATCGCCTCGCATAACTGGCCGGACGATATTGAAAGTCTTATTTATGTCGCTTTGGGTTTTTCTTTTAACATATTTAAAAATTGAAGAGAAGATAAAATGCTTAAAGAATATTCATACGGCGCGATAATATACAAGATGGAAGACGGAAGGCCGCTTTTTCTGCTCATAAAATCAAAAAAACACGACAAGTGGGGATTCCCAAAAGGACATGTCGAAGAAGGCGAAACAACCGGATTTGATACCGCAAAAAGAGAGATTTTTGAAGAAACCGGTATTAAGGATATAAAATTTATAAACGGTTTTAGGGAAGAAGACATTTATATAACCGATGGCGTCCGTCCGGAAACAAAAGGCGCGCAGGTACAAAAACATTCGATTTATTTTCTGGCGGAAACTTTCTCAGACGATTTAAATTATGACAGTGAAGAAATATCGCAGGCAAAATGGACGGATTTTGAGCGCGCACAGGAGACTCTTTACTTTGAAAACCAAAAAAATATGTTAAAAAAGGCGTATACAAAAATAAAAGAACTTATATAGGAAACGGCTTAGGAGGTCAGAAATGGCAAATCCTCTTTTAAGAGAAGAAGTATTTAGAGGTTATGGAACGCAGGAAGAAATGACGGTTTCAGGAACGATTAACAAAAGCATAATTTTATGGCTTTTTCTGGCAGCAGGCGCAATTTATTCTTGGACAAATCCCGCGGTTACGTTTCCTTTATTATGGCCGCTTATAGTAGCCGGCTTGATTTTGGTTCTCATTATGGCATTCAAAACATCCGCGTCGCCTTTTCTTTCGCCGATTTATGCCACAGCGGAAGGTTTGATTTTGGGCGTAATTTCATTATATTTTGAAAAAAAATATCCGGGTCTAGTCGTCAATGCTGTACTTTTAACTATTGCGGTTTTGTTTTTTATGCTCGCGGCTTACAAGAGCGGCGCATTGAGGGCAACGCCGAGATTCAGAAAAAACGTTTTTATTGCAACTGTCGCTATAGTTATTGTGTATATGATAGATTTATTCATGAACATGTTTTTAGGAACTAATTTTCCTTACATACACGATTCCGGACTTGGTGGAATATGTGCAAGTTTGTTTATTGTTTCGATCGCCTCTTTCAGTCTTATAACCGATTTTGATTTGATTGAAAAAGGCGCAATACACGGCGCTCCGAAGTATATGGAATGGTACGGAGCTTTTGTCCTTATGGTAACATTGGTATGGCTCTACCTTGAAATATTGAGACTTCTTGCCAAAATGAGAGACTAATGCTTGAAAAAGCGGTTTTTTTCAGAGCTGTAACCGAAGCCGAAACTCTTCCTAAAAATATTGCCGAGGTCATTTTTTGCGGCAGGTCTAATGCGGGCAAAAGCAGCGCTATAAACGCTTTATGTTCACAAAAAAATCTTGCGCGCACTTCAAAAACTCCAGGGAGAACAAGATCGATCAACGTCTACAGCGTGTCAATCGGAAGGTGGATCATAGATCTGCCCGGATACGGTTTTGCAAGGGTCAGTCCGCAGGAAAAAAAACTGTGGCAAAAAATGATAGAAGACTGCATAGTTCGGAGAAAAACAAAAAAGTCGGTTTACATGATAGTCGACGCTTTTGTAGGCCCGACGGATTTGGATTACGATATGGCTTACTGGCTTAAAGACAACGGGATCAATTTTAAAATAGTCGCAAACAAGTGCGATAAAATTCCCGAAGTCGACATGCCTGAAGTCGAAAACAAGATAGCGCAGTGTTTTGAAATCTGTAAAAATGACGTTTTTGCAGTGAGCGCAAAACAAAAAAGCGGTATAGATAAATTAAAAACGGATATTATAAAATTTTTAAAATAATATCCGAAAAACAAGAACGAAGGAGGTTCTATGAAAAAGATACTATTAGGAGTGATGTCCGTTATAATGCTTGCCGGAATTTGCTCGGCCGACCCTTTTTTTAAGCTGTCTCTTTGGGAAAAAACGGCTCTTCCCTCAGACGATGCTGTCAGCGGAATAGAGTTCGGAATCGGTTCAGACACGTCTAAGGTAAAAGGTTTGGCGTGGAATTTTCTTTACGGCAAAACCGAAAACGTTAAAGGCGTGCAGCTGGCGTTTATAAACTGGTCAAATACTTTTCTGGGATTTGAGTGGGGAGCGGCGAATTTTAACGAAGGGCATATTGACGGCGTGCAGATGGGTTTCTTTAACAGATCCAAATCCGTTAAAGGAATTCAATTCGGAGTAGTGAACATGACCGAAGACATGAAAGGCATTCAGATAGGGATTGCAAACTTTATTAAAAATTCCTCGCTGCCTTTTATGGTTATCGTAAACGCAAAATTCTAAAGTGAAAAAAAACAAGCCCGTTATAACGATCATCGTAGGTTTTATAGCGGGACTTGTTATTTCCGGAGTTCTCTCAGACGTAATAGTCATTGCCAATAATGCCGCCGGCAGGGTTTTGTCCGCATGGTCTGTTTCAAAAGCGGAAAAATATATTGCCGGCGGCAATTTTTCAAAAGCCAAAAAAGAATATGAAAAGGCTTTAAAAAAGATAAGCCCCAATAATAAAAAACTTCTTGCAAAAATAAAAAATAATATGGCGCTGATTATCTTTTCCGAAGCCGATAAAGAAAAAAATGCGTTAAAAATTAAAGAATCGCTTGAAATGTTTTCGCAATCGCTTGACTTATATAAAGAATTGAACGATTCCGAAAGCGTAAAACAAGTTGAGGTTAATATGGGGGAAGCGCAGAGCGCGCTTCAAGAGCTTGAGATATAATTAAAAAATTTCTTCTTCATATTCTTGGGGATTGTCACCCTGAACTTGTTTCAGGGTCTGCCGTTAAGAACGGCAACGGCTATAGTCAGGGGTCTTTGCGGTACCCCTGAACCCCACGCCTTACTTTTTGCAGTCGGTCAAAAAGTAAGCAAATCTGGGTTGTCCGGCACATATAGAACTCTTGCGTTAGCCGCAAAAAGTGTCAAATGCAAGGAGAGAAAGT
>JAISDI010000246.1 GCA_031264895.1 Endomicrobium sp.
TTATGGGATTCAGCATTGACGGCTAAACGGCAAAATGGATCCCCGATTAAAACATTCGGGGATGACAAACTGGTGGAATTATCTTTGGTCGTCATGCCCGAAATTTGTAATCGGGCATCCATGTTCAATACAAATCAGTAGGTTGATGACAAATCTTTTAGTTTTAATTTTTGTCAAAATTTGAAATTAAAGTGGTTACATACGTGAGTGTTAAAGTAGAAAAAAATATAATTTATATGAAACTGTGGTGATAGCGGATGTCTAAAAAGAAAACCGATAAAAATTTACTGTTCAGCATTATTTTTACCTTTTGTTTTATTCTTGCGGGCGCGGGAGTTTACGTATACAAAAATTCCGGGTATTCCAAAGAAGTTATCCTGCAGAAAGCAAATACGTATTATATCAACGAACAATATTTCATGGCGGCAAAATATTATGCTAAAGCCGTTGAACTCAAAGCTGACGGCGCCGAGATGCACAGAAATTATGCAATAGCGCTGACAAAACTTTCCAATTACGATTCCGCTGTAAAAAATTTAAAAATATCTTCTGAGATCGACCCTTATAATGCGGACACTTATTATTATTTGGGAAACGCTTTATATCTGAAAGCGCAAAGCGCTAACAGTTCGGACAAATTTTTACAGGCTGCCGAATATCTTGAAAAAGCCGCTACGCTTTCTCCGGAAACGGAAAAAGCGTATCTTTTAATAGGGCTTTGTTACAGAAGCGTCGGAATGCAGGAAAATGCAAGAGCATGGTACAGACGCGCGCTTCTTTCGGGAAATTTCAGTCAATCGGGTTTTTATAATCTTATAGGTCACACTTTCAGAGAAGAGGAACGCTACAAAGAAGCGGCGGGATATTACAAAAGAGCTATAGAGTCAGATATGGGTTTTGTCGCGGCATATTGTAATTTGGGCGATATGTATCTGAAAATGAACGATGCGAACGGCGCTCTTGCAAATTATGAAAAAGCAATCGATATCAATCCGGAATATATTTCCGCATATTTAAAAATAGGTTCGGTTTATGCCGGACAAGACAATTATGACGAAGCAATACCTTTTTATTTGCGCGCTCTGCAGATCAATCCCGACAATGACAAAGCCAACTATCTGCTTGCAATGGCATATAAAAGCATAGGAAGAAACGGCGAAGCCGTTGAATATCTTAAAACTGCGGCATACCGCGGAAGCGACGAAGCCATTTACGAATTACGAAATATCGGAATAGATTTGAGGTAAAAATGTTTTACAATTATAAGTCTATATTTTTTATTATTTTGTACGGACTGTGCGCCGTTTTGTACCATTTTATAAATAAACAAATAATACTTACGGGTTTCATGTCCGGCTTTATGCTTGGTTCGTTTGTATTATACGCAATCATCATTTTGGTTTCTTTTTTGATTTCGCTGTTGGCGGCTTTAGTTTCAAAATATTGTTATATAGCAGGCTGCGGAATATTTAGAATAAAGCCCAGACGAATGCTGCCGCAGACATGCTGGACGATTTTTACGGTTTTAAGTTATGCCTCGGCATTTATTATTTTCTTAAAAATGATAGAATACTGACATGCTAGACAATTTATTTACCAAAACTTTAAAAACTAACGCTCCCGATGATTTGGTTTATCTGGATATTGAAACTACGGGTCTTAATCATCTTCAAGGCGCAAAAATAGTTGAAATCGCGATGCTTAAAATTCAAAACGGCAAAGAAGAACGTTTTGAAACTCTCGTAAATCCTCTCCGTCCTATTCCTTTTGAATGTTCAAAAATTCATTCCATTTACGACAATATGGTAGCGGGTTCTCCCGTATTTAAAAGTATTGCCGTCGACATTGCAAAATTTATAGGCACAAGCACGGTCGTTTGTCACAATGCGCAATTTGATTTGGCTTTTGTGCATAAAGAACTTATGGAAAGCGGAATAAGAACCGTCGGAATATATTATATAGACACTTTAAAACTTGCAAGACAGTATTTTTCTTTTGAATCGAACGTTCTCGGCAACATAGCGAACACAATCGGAGTAGAGGTTGAATTGAAACACAGAGCTATGGCGGACGTTTTGACTATGTTTTCCGTATCCAAATATTTATTTTCAAATATGTACCGTAAAGGAATAGATACAATTGAACCCGCATTATACGAATACAATTCAAGAACCTGATAAAAATTCTTTTTATCAGGCTGTGCAGAATATTTTCAGCTGCAAAATTTTCCCTTACATTTTTTTTCTCATAATAATATTTATAGTGTACGCAAGAAGCGTCCTGTTTGGCATTACGGAACTTGACGACGTGGCTCTTGTTACGTCGCAGTACGAATATCTAAGCGACCCTTACAATATGATAGCCTCGTTTTTTAAGAGCGTTTTTAATGAGGCGGACGATACTTTTTACAGACCCGTTCTTGTAATAAGCTGGATAATAGATACGCTTATCGGCGGCGGCAGGATTTGGGCGTACCATCTTTCGAATGTGATTTATCATTTTATCGCCGTGTGCATGCTTTTTAATCTTCTCAAAAATTTAAATTTATCCATAAATAAATCTTTAATTTTTTCTTCTTTTTTTGCCGTTATCCCGGTAATCAATCAAGCGGTCTCATGGATACCCGGCAGAAACGACATTATTGTCGCCATATTTGTGTTCGGCGCTTTTTTGTTTACCGTAAAATACAATAATTCCGGAAATTTCAAATATCTTTTTTTGTCGGCGGTTTTGTTTACGCTTTCACTTTTTACTAAAGAAACGGCGCTGGCTTCTTTTATTGTTTTTCCGGCATATATATTTTTAAACGGGAAAGAAAACTTTTTAAAGAAAACATGTATTCTTACCGGCGCATTGCTGTTTTGCGTTTTGGTTTGGTATTTAATGAAAAGTTCTTTTACCGGCACAAAAGAAATTGGAATATTTCATCTGGTAAGTTATATAAAAATCGCGGCTGTGAGATTCTTTCCGGCAAATTTACAGTACGTATCTAAAATATTTTTTCCCGTAAATCTTAAAGTTATGCCCGTTCTTTCAGGTTTTGATACGGTTTTGGGACTGCTGGTTTCGGCGCTTATAACGTCATTGGTTTGCGCGTCAAAAAAAGTAAATTTTTCAAATATATTGTTCGGACTTTTATGGTTTATAATGTTTTTGGTTTTGCCTTATTTTCAAAACAGTTACTTCATACTAGAACACAGGGCATATATAGCGTTTTTGGGATTAATTCTTATTTTAAATGAAATAAAATTAAACGGTAAAATAAAAAATGTTCTGCCTTATTTGACGGTTTTTTACTTTTTATTTTTCATAGCGGTTTCTTTTGTCAATAATATTAAATTTGAAAATAAACTTACTTTTGCAGCGGCAGCCGTGATAGAAACTCCGCGTAATATAAAAACTACTTTTTTATACGGAAGAAAATTTTTAGATAATGGCGCTTTACAGACCGGCGCATATTTTATGAAAAAAAATTACGAACAAAAGTCTATAAAAGACAAACAAAAAGATCCTTTAAACGCAGCTTTTATAGGACTGTTCGCATGGCAGCGCGGAGACATAAAAGAAGCAAAAAAATATCTTACCATTGCCGCTGAAAAAAATACAACAATACACCAAACTTACGGCGCGCTTGCAAACATTTTTATAAACGAAGAAAGACATAAAGAAGCTCTGTCAAACATAAAAAAAGCATTCAAATTAAATCCTGAAAATCCTGAATATTTTCGATACCTTAAATATTGTTTTAACAGAATAAATAATAAGCAATAACGTTAAACAATACTATCTGATAATTTTAAACGTTAAAAGTTATAGAATAATATTAAACAATACTATTTAACAGCAAATAAAATTAAATACTTTTATTTGCTGTTTTTTGATATTAAAAAATAACTGTTGACAAAATACAATAAAATATATACAATTTCAACAGTTGATAAAAATAAAAGAAAGAAAAAGATAAAATATGGAAAATAAAAGTAACAAACAGATAATGGATATAAAAGAACTTTCCGAATATTTGGGTATAGGGAAGTCAAAAATATATAGTTTGATAAGAATGAAAAAAATACCTGCATCTAAAATAGGAAGGCAGTACAGATTTTCAAAAGACATTGTGGATAACTGGCTGAGAGATAAAATAATAACAAAAAAAGAAGAGCCGCAAATTTCTGAAAAAAAAGATAGTCCGGCAGAGTCCGGCGAAAATAAATAAGCCGTATCACACCAAAACAGGAGGTGTACACAAATGGCACAGTTAGTACAGAAGGTGGGAGTAAAAAGAGAGTCAGGGTACCTTTATTTCATCGATAAGCAAGGCGATGTTTCAAGAGCATTGATGGCAAGAGGCGGAAAGAAAGGCGGAAAGCCTTCAAAAGTTGCGAAAGTCGGTCTTCAAAAAGAATCCGGCTTTTTGTATTTCATCGATAAACAGGGTAACATTTCCAGATCCGTCATGAGCAGAGGCGGCAAAAAGAAAGCAAAGAAAAAAGTAGCAAAAAAAGTAGTCAAAAAAGCCGTAAAAAAAGTAGCAAAAAAAGTTGTAAAGAAAGCCGTAAAAAAAGTAGTCAAAAAAGCCAAAAAGAAATAAACAAGTTTTTGAAATAACTTGAAAAGCCCTACAGTCCTGTGGGGCTTTTTTTGTTTGCAAATAAGGGGGGGGCGTCCCTGAATTTGTTTCAGGGTCTGCCGTTAAAAACAACTTTAGTCAGGGATATTTGCGGTATCCCTGAACCCCACGCCTTACTTTTTGCAGTCGGTCAAAAAGTAAGCAAATCTGGGTTGTCCGGCACATATAGAACTCTTGCGTTAGCCGCAAAAAGTGTCAAATGCAAGGAGAGAAAGT
>JAISDI010000265.1 GCA_031264895.1 Endomicrobium sp.
CTCCCGGGTCAAAGCCCGCGCCTAAAATTGCCGTAATAGATTTATCTTTACAGCGGTCTTTGCGTTTCCATTCATAATTGCCGTACCACGGCGGATTTTCGCATACTTTTGTAGGGTCTTCGTGTATTGCTGTGTCTATGTAAGCCGAACCGGTTTCTATGCACGCTTCAAGAATTGACATATTGCAGAAAGCCGAAGCAAGATTTACTACTATTGAAATACCGTTTTCTTTTATGATATTTTTCATTCCCTCGACGTTTAAAGCGTCGCATGTTACCGCTTTTATCGTTTTTGAAGGATCTTTGTAATTGTTTTTTCTGTCAATGCTTTTTAAAACTTCATTGCATGCTTCAATTGATCTGGAAGCGATATAAATTTCCCCGAACAAATCGTTATTTTGCGCAAACTTATGCGCCGCAACGTGAGCAACGCCTCCGGCCCCTACAATAAGCACATTTCTTTTCATTTACTGTGTTTTCCCCCTTTATGACAAATCTCTTATGAAATCCGTATACATGAACTGCCTTATTATATCCGTTTTTCCGTTTAATTTTTTTACCGCTATCGACGGCATTTTAACGCCGTTAAACCAGTTTTTCTTTACCATGGTATATCCGGCGGCATCGGCAAATTTGACGATCGAACCGACTTTTA
This sequence comes from Endomicrobium sp., assembly GCA_031264895.1. GTDB lineage: Bacteria > Elusimicrobiota > Endomicrobiia > Endomicrobiales > Endomicrobiaceae > Endomicrobium_B. The sequence continues at coordinate 655 of JAISDI010000265.1, forward strand.
ATTTATTTGCGAACTTATACGCGCCGAAAATGTCGCCGGCAAGACACGACCTTCCGGCAATAATATATTCGTTTTTCCCGCGTTTTGCTTCCTGTTTTGCCGGAGTTTGATATATAAGCAAATCAAGCATATGCGCTTCGACGGAAGCGTCCACAATAGCCGTATCTTTTGCGTTGCGGACAATATCCAAAACCGTAGTTACGAGTTCGCAGGATTTTGTTACCGCCGCTTCGCCGGGTTCCAGATAAACCGCTACGTTATATTTTTGGCTGAAATCTTTTAATTTTTTGCAGAACCGGTCGAGCGGGTATCCGTCTTTGGTAAAATATAATCCGCCTCCGAGACTTACCCATTCTACTTTATGCAAAATATCTTCATATTTTGCGGCTATCTTATCAAGTGTAATGCTGAAAGATTTAAAATCGTCGTTTTCACAGTTATAATGAAACATAACTCCGTTGATTTTATCTAAAACTTTCTAAATTTCTTTTTTGTCAAAAACGCCAAGCCGCGAATATTTTCTTGCGGGATCCGCCAAATCAAAATGCGAATAGCTTACTCCGGGATTAATCCTCAGCCCGACTTTTAAATGTTTGACGTCTTTGTAAAACATTTTCAGCTGCGATACAGAATTAAAAATAATTTTATCGGATATTTTTTTTAAAGCTTCTATGTCGTCTTTTGAATAGGCGACGCTGAAAGCGTGAGTTTCGCCGCCAAACTTTTCATATCCCAGCTTAGCCTCATACAAAGAGCTGCTTGTTGTGCCGGCCATATACCTGCTCATAAGAGGAAAAACTGCCCAAGTCGAAAAACATTTAAGCGCTAAAACGGATTTCGCTCCGGAATGTTTGCGCACATACTCAATTTTTTTCATATTCTTCAACAGTTTTGATTCGTCTATCAAATAATAAGGAGTTTGAATTTTTTCTTTCATGTTTACTCCAAAAATTTCAATATATTTTTTCCAGCGCTTCTTTTACGGGCATCCCAATGGTAATTCCGGCATTTACAGCATAACTTGTAACCTTTACTATAGAAGTATTAAGCATATCTTCAACGCTTCTTACGCCTGTAGCGACTGCGGCGATATTTTGAAGTTTTTCCGCAGTTTCCAAATTCAAATACCCGCACATAATAAACCCTTTTTTCCCCGCTATAAAAACAAGAAGACTCCCCGGCGCAACTTCCCCTTCAAACCCTCTGTAATTTTTTCCGTTGACCGTTATTTCTTTTATTTGCATTATATTCTCCTAAAGTAAATTAAGACTACACCGTCAAGTTTTCTGTCATCCGTGCCGTCAACGCACGTCTTTGTCTCTCGCCGTTAATTACTAATTACTAACTACTCATTACTAATTATCTTTCCTAAATTGTCCAGCTTAAAAAATTAAATCCTTCCGACGGTTTTGGTATTATTATTGAAGATTGATAAGGCCATCTTTCAATTTCCATATCGTTTTTGTCTACGCTTATGGCAAACTCGATATTTTCATAATTTTCGGGAAGATTCAAATCTGCAAAGGCAATGGCAATCTCGATTATTTTGTTAAAATGCGCGTTTGCCGCATTTAAAATTTTTTCCTCTTTATCGGTTTTTATGACAAACCGCGAAACATTTCCATCGGCGTCAAAGTTTAACAGCGCTTTACATTTTACCGGAGCCAAAAATATTATGTGAAAAGTAAAATCCTCAAGAGATTTTAAAGATATATTGCCGCTAAGGTCAAAACGGACATAAAAATTTTGCATATTGAAACCGTAATAAAAATATTCCAGAGCCGTTGAAACCTGATGCATCGAACCGCCGCTATGGCCTACTTCATAATAACCGGCGTCTTTCCATTCAAAAAAGTTTGTAACTTTACCGTCAATTTTAGGATTTATAAAAGAAGACGGTTTTATCGCATTATGCTTTTTTGGGGCATTTTTAATTGATTTATACAATATGTCCGGAGGACGCTGTCCCATACATTCGTAAACTTTTATTAAATGCTGTCTGTAAATGAAATCAAAAACCGCGTCATTGCTTGAAGAATGTTCAGCGCCATACCACCAGTTCCAGTCCGAACCTTCGGCGGCATACAAAGTATTCCACGCTTCTTTTTCTTCTTTGGAACCTTTGAAACACGGATTTTTTTCCAAGAAATCTACAAGAAAATCTCTCGTCATCGACAAACAGTCCCACGAAGCGTTATCTTCGCTATGTCCTATCCATATCCCGAAATTTCCGTTTATCCAAGAGCCTGCAGTAAGGCCGCGCAGCGTATTTTTCGGCGGGAAATTGTTCATATACTCGCCGATTTTTACTGTTTCTATCGACGTATCATTACTCAACATTTCGTAGAGTGCTTCCAAAAAATCCCAGCCGTCATTTTTATAGTGTTCCCAACAGTTTTCCCCGTCCAATATAACCGATACCAGCGGCGCGTCATAATCGTCTCCGACATAATCCGCTATGCCGCGTATTTTATTTATAAAATCAGAGGCGGCATCGTGCGCGTTCCATTTCGAATAAACAAATCCTATAGCGTCCGACAAACCGTGATCTCTGAAAATCATGTTCAATTCTTTTGCGTTTACGGAAAGTTTATAAGGTCTAAATAAAAATTTTCTGTTGCCGTTGATCTCTTTTGAACTGTTAAAAAGTACGGCTTCGTCGGTAGCTATCCATTTTATGCCCGCGTCTGCGGCTATTTCCGCAGCTTTGTCCGACACGGAGCCTTCCGAAGGCCACATACCAAAAGGTTTATGTCCGAAAAGCTTTTCATAATAATTTACGGCATTGTTAATATGCCATGCAGCGTCTTCAGAGTGAGAAAATCTGTTTTTGGGAAGTATCATTGCCGGCGTTGCCTGATGCGCAACGTTTGTATCGCATAAAAGCGGCAAAATCGGGTGATAGAACGGAGTTATCGAAACTTCTATCTGGCCTCTGTCCTGCGCTTCTTTATGTTTTGCGACTATCTTTGCGCATATTTCAAGCTGCTTTTCAATAAGTTTGCGTTTATCTTCTTCGGTAAAATCTCTTTCTTTATTGTATAAATAAGCTATAAACTCGTCTGTTTTACGCCAAAAAGGATCCATCCACGCCAGATTGAACCAAACCTGTAAATCCCTTAAATCTTCGACTTTAAAATAATTTAACGTTTTTCTTATTTCGGCATCCGTAGTTGTGCGTCCGCGTTTTTCAAGAAGCTGTAAATATCTGTTATACGGAAAAATCATATTATCCCAGTTTGCCATAAAGAAATTCATAAGAATAAAAACTTTTTCGTCTTCATTTAACAAAGCTGCGTCTTTAAGCGTTAAATCGAGGAAAGTGTCTTTTGCTTTTCCGGAAGCGTACTCATCCAATTGTATCAACAGCGACGGCACTAAGTTAAAGTTTGCTTTTATTTTCGGGAACTTATCGAGAATCGCAACCATATCGTAATAATCTTTAGTCGCGTGAAGCCTCACCCACGGAAGTTCATAATTGTTTGAGGAGGGATTTTTGTACATAGGTTGATGTTGATGCCATAAAAAAGCCAAGTAAATTTTTTTCATTTCAAAATTTTGCGTTAACCTCTATTTGATATAAATATGACGCTTGGGTATTGGAAAACACTTTGCCGCCGTTTGTGGGAGGCGTGTACACGGCAAAACCGAAGCGTATGTCAAAATAATTTAAATATTCGTACTTTACGGAAAAATCTATTTCATTGCCTAAGTCCGCTTTTGCGCCGTACAATTTTGCAAACCCCGCGTCGCCCGCGTCGGGCGGCGCGTCTGAAGCCGAATACATATAAAACCCTAAACCCGTCTGCAAAAATTTCCAAGGAAAAACGTCAAAATTTACGCCTATCGTATTTATGCCTCGGTAACCGTATGGCAGAATTAAAAAAGAATCGCCGCCGCTCGCCGCAAAAAGAGTTCCATAACCGATTCGCTGCAATCCGTCATACCTTCTTGCAAAAGTCGGACTGAAAGAATTTTCGTCTTCTGCCTGCGCATAAGAAAATACCATTTTCGCATTTGCTTCCATTTTTAAAATCTGTCCTTTCCAGCTTCCTTCGGCAACAAAAGCAAAAACATCGTAATCGACGGTATCCGTCATCGAAGATCTAACAAGCTGTCCCGTCTGCTGAGCCGCTTCTAATCTGTATTTGTATTTTTGATTGCCGCCCGTAAGCCTTATGTCGTAAAATGTTTTTATATCCGAATTTATCGTATAAACTCCGGAATCCGACACAACTCCTTTTTCGTATGCAAAACCCGTATCGTTTCTTTCCTGATAAATCCCTATTTCTATGGCCGGAGCAATTTTAAATTTAATGCTTCCTCCGTAAACGCTAAAATCGATATTGTCGACTTTTCCGGCAAAAACGTCGACGGAAAACGAATCTAAAATATCGGCTTTTACCCTTGCTCCCAAAAGTCCGTTTTGATTGGAATCTATTATGAAACCGTCGCCTGCGGTAAAATATTGTTTTCCAAAAGTTAAAACGTAAGGAATAAAAGCGTCGGTTTCGCTTTTGAAATTCAAATATGCGCTTTCAAGAAAGAAAGAAAACTTTTCTCTGAGATAAGGCATATCAAACGCTTCATTTTGTTTTCCGGATATTCCGTAAGAGGCAAGTTTTGCCGACATTTCGATCCTGTCGTCAAATTTGCCTATTATGTTTACGCCCAGATATTGCCTGTATACGCTTTCGCTTTTTGCTTCTTTATAGGTGTAATCCAAATTTGAATACGAAGCTGCGGTAAATCTTAAATCATAATCCAAAACTAAAGAAGCCGCCGCTTCTTCATTTGCGGCTTGGGCTTCCTGTTTTTTTTGCAGTTTAAGCTTTTTCTTCTCGGCTTTTTCTTTTTTTCTTTTTTCTTTTGCCTGCTGTCTTTCGGTTTTCTTTTTCTGCTTTTCTTCAAGCCTTATTTTTTCGGTTTCCTGCTCTTGTTTTTGTATTTGCTCTATTTTCTGTTTTTCTTCGGATTCTTTTTTTTGCTTTTCATCTGCCGCTTTCTTTTTTTCTTCCTGCTTTTTTTGCTCTTTTTGATGCCTTAACAGCAGTTTTTCTTGCTCGGTTTTTGGATTATTTTTTTGTTTTTTGTTTTCCTTATCTTCGGCTTTTTGCTTTTTTTCCGATTCTTCTTTTTGTTTTGCTTCAGCGGCTTTTTTTTCTTTTTCCTGCCGCTTAAACAGCTTTTCCTGCTCTATTTTTTGTTTTTCTTCCGTCTTTTTTTGCGCTTCTTCGGCTTTTTGCTTTTCTTTCAATTCTTTTTTTTGTTTCTTTTCTTCTTGTTTTTTGAGAAGTTCTTCCTGACGCTGTTTTTGTGCATCCTGTGCGGGCGTCTGCGCGTTTTGCGCAAAAACATTAATGCTTATAAACAAAAAAATAAGAGGTAAAATTATAAATTTCATAGAAAGCTATTTTACTATTTTCATTATGATTTATCAACGAAAAAAGCCCGCTTTTAAAGCGGGCTTTCAAAACAGTTTAACATTATCTCTGCTGAGTAAGATTACAATCATGACAGACGTACACGACAAACGCATGAAATAACGGGACAATATTTTATATTATAACTTTTTAATCAAGATAATACCTGAAACCAAATACGGACATCCAGTCGCCGAATGTCGAGACGGTATGCCAGCTGCTTTCTAAGTATGCGCCTATGCCCATTTCTGCGGAAATTGAAAGATTATATACGAGAAAATACTCTATTCCTATTCCCAGACTTGCTCCGAAAGTGGAGCTTGATTTATCATCTTTTATGCCGCTATTTGTATATCCCAATTCCAAACCGCCGAAATTGTAGAGATTGAACTTTTCATACCGTTTCAATATGTAAAGAACTCTTCCGCCGGCGGCAAAACTGTCGTCTATGTCTCCCGAACGAAAACCGAAAGTGCCTTCAAGCGAAAGCAAGTCGCTCAAAGCCACTCTGACTGCCAATGCCTGATTTACGTACCCAATTCCTACGAAACCTCCGTTTTCTTTTTCAGCGGCATTTGACGAAAATGAAGAAGGAGCGGCAAAAACGGAAGATGAAACAAACATAACAAGCAGCGCGGCAATAAAATATTTTTTCATGATTTTCCCCTTAGAGTTACTGCAAACCCTGTAAAAATTTTTCTGCATATTCGGCTTCGGCAGTCGCTGGAAACCGCGTCATAATTTCGCCGTAGACCCTTTTTGCTTCTTCGGGAGACTGCGTAAAAATATAGTATCTCGCAAGGTCGAGATAAATGTTTTTTATGAGAAAATTCTCTTCGTACTTACTTATAAATTCGTTTGAATAAAGTATGGCATTGGCATAATCTTTTTGCTGGTCGTACAGATATATTATTCTTGACAATGCCAAAGGCCTCATTAGTTCCGGATTTCCTTTTTCTTCAGTTTCTTTTAACAATGTCAAGGCATTTGCATAATCTTTTTCTTCTATAAGCATATCGGCTTTTACCATCCTTGCCTGATAAGACGCCGGAGCATTTCTCGAATAAGCAATTGCATTGTTGAGATGCCCCTTAGCCTGCTGCTGATCTCCGCGGGCAAGAGACATATATGCGGCAGCCAGCCTGTCCGAAGCGGTTTCATTTAACGTTTGCAGACGTATAAACACAAAACCCGTTAAAAGAATTATTCCAAGCGTAAAACCTATGATCGTAAACAGCCTAGTTCTGTTTTCTCTTATTTGTTTTATTAAAAAATTTACGATCTTGTCGGCTTTTGACATCTGTGAAAGCTGCATTTAAATCTCCCTTTTCATTTACTTTGATATTTGAGTATTATTTCCGACGCATTTTTCTGCATTATCTCATAATAATTTTCCGGAAGCCCTGAATCTGAAAGAGTTTTTACTATCATTTCCCCAGTCAAAAGATTTTCCGGAATATGTGAATCTGTATTTAAAACGAGTTTTGCTCCGGCAGCAAGGCCGATTTCAGCAACTTCCCTATTGGTTGCATTATGTCCTTTGCGCGTAGTGATTTCAAGTTTTACATTATTTTTAGCCGCTGTTTCGGCTTCTTTTTTGGTTATGTGACCCGGGTGGGCAAGAATGTCTATACCGGCTTCAACTGCATAAATATTTGTATCCGGCGGCACAGTTTCCGCAGTTGTCTCTCCGTGAACGACAATAATTTTTGCCCCGAGCTTTCTGCATTCGTCAGACGCTTCCTTGATAAGTTTAGGCGGAACATAAGTTATTTCCACTCCGGGCAGTACCAAAATATCGTAATTATCGGTAAGCACTTTTGCCACTTTAATAATTCTGGGTATCATAAAATCCATATTTGAAAAATCCGCATGGTCGGTAAGAGCTATGGCTTTATAACCCTTGTATTTAGCCCTGTAAACTAATTCCGAAGGAAGTAAAACACCGTCAGAAAATAATGTATGCGTATGCAAATCTATCATCTGTTTTCCTTTAAATTGTAAAAATGAATTATACCAATATATTCATACCCAGTCAATTTAAGCTCGGAAAACGACCGACTCCGGGTTTAATATTATCAGAAATTTTTAACGCAGTCTTTTTCTTTTGAAATATCCCGAAGAAACGGTTACGAAATATATGCCTGCCGCCAATGCTACTAAAGATGCCGCTGCGTAGATAGAAGATATTTTTGAAATGTCCATAATTTTTCCGCCTAAAATCACTCCGCTTGCAATTCCCAGATCCCAGCTTGTGAGATATGTTGAGTTTGCCGTTGCTCTTCTGTTATTTTCGGCCATATTTATAAACATAAAATTGAAAGCCGGAAACATCATTCCGTAAGATAAACCTATCATCAGCGCCGAGAAATAATACAATGCGGATTGGAAGATGTGGATCTTATCTACGAAAAATAAACCTATAAGCGTTAACGAAGCCATGAAAGTTCCTGCGGTTATAACATGAATAATTCTTCCTTTGTCTATTTGTTTTCCGGAAAAGAGTCTGGAAAACACTAAGCCTGCCGCGCAAACGACAAAAAAAGTTCCCACGCCGCCGGATATGCCGTTATATTTTCCGTACATAGCTATATACGTGGTTATCATTCCGTACGGTATGCCAAGCAGCAAAAAGTTTATTCCCAGCGGAAATCCTCTTACGAGAAAAAATCTGTCGAACGATATTGTTTCTTTTACTTTTGGACGCACATTTGGCGGGACTTTTACCGTTAAAGCGAAAATACTGCCTATGATTCCTGAAATAAGAGCGCCGTAAAAAAGTATAACAAAAGGAAATCTGTCATATATCATAAGCCCTATTACCGGGCCGATAGCCATAGCAAGCGTGCTGGAAAGACCAAAATAGCCTATACCTTCTCCCTGCCGTGAAAAAGGCAAAATGTCAATAACTACGGTATTGCTTGTCGTAGTTGCCGCGCCGAAAGCAAAACCATGCGACGCTCTTATCAATATAAAAAAGATTAAAGCCGTCGCCGCTATGTAGCCAGCAAAAAAAGCCATAAACGCAAAATACGAAACGATATATATTGTTTTTCTGTCAAAAGAGTCCGCTATAAAGCCTGAAAACGGCCTTATTAAAATCGCACAGGCAATATAGCCCGAAATGATCAATCCTGCCTGTGAATTTGTAACGTGAAAAAAGTTAGTCAAATAAAACGGCAGCGTGGGCATAAGCAGATAAAATGAAAAGAAAAGCAAAAAGTTTGCAATTCCGGCTAGAATAAAGCTTTTTGTCCATAAAGGAGTTTTTTTTGGCGATGGTTGTTCTGTTGCGTTTGTTTCCATATAAATAACCCGAACGCACAAGCATTCGGGTTCCTTTTCTAATTTGTGTGAATACGCCTTAATTATATCACTTTATTTTTGTTTTGTTAAACCCAAAAATTCCATTAGAGCAAAACAGCTTAACGTTGTCTCTTTCCTAAAACTTCGGAAACTCCTCTTTTTTTAGACCCAAAGATTCCCCGATTCCAAAAAATCGGAAATTCCCCCTTTTTTTTAAAGGGGGTGGACGCGGAGCGGACGGGGGATTTAGCCAAAGGCTCTGACGGGGTATTGCGCAAAGCGCTTACGGA
>JAISDI010000056.1 GCA_031264895.1 Endomicrobium sp.
CGCCGTTCTGAGCTGTATTCCCGATGAAATCAGCCTGCGAAAATAATGCCTTTGCGCCGGCGCCGGTCAAATATATGAATCCGCCGTTTTGCCCCGCTCTATTTGAGGAAGCCGTCAATTTTGCCCCTATAAAATCCGCAACTCCGCCCGCTCCCAATGCTATGAATCCGCCAGAGAGGCTTGCACTGCTGTTTGTTATATTTGAATTTACCGCCGTAAATGTAAATGTCGTACCCGTCTGTCCGTAGAATGTCCCGCCGACCGCCGCAGTATTGCTTGTCAGAAGGACTCTATCCAAATTTATATTAATATTTCTGTTTCCCGTCGAATATAAAAACCCGCCGGAACTTAAAGCCACGTTCCCCATTCCCGTTACGTTTGAATTGCCAAAGTTTATGCTGCCGTTAGCGATGTCAAGATATATCGCGCCGCCGTTTTTTGCCGTATTGGCTACAAAACCTACATTTGACGTCATAAAATTTATTACTCCCCCATTATAATCCAATATCGCGCCGCCGGAATTAGTTGACGTGTTACTTGTGAAATTTACAGTTGATGACGCAAAATTTATTATTCCATAAAGGTTAGAAATCGCGCCACCGCCAGAGGTTGATATATTGCCTGCAAAATTTACAGTTGATGTCACAAAATTTATCATTCCTACAATATAAATCGCGCCGCCGATTCCGTTTGACGTACTATTTATGAAATTTACTGTTGAAGTTGCAAAATTTATTGTTCCATTATTAGAAATCGCGCCACCGCCAGAGGTTGTCGAATTGCCTGTGAAATTTATCGTTGAAATCAAAAAATTTATTGTTGCATTATTAATGCTGCTATTGAAAATCGCCCCGCCGCGAGAGTATGACTTATTGCCTACAAAATTTACGGTTGATGTCGCGAATGTTATTATTCCATAATTATGAATTGCTCCTCCTCCATCTCCTCCATTATTTACAGTATTGTTTATGAAATTCACAGTAGAATTCATAAAGTTTATATTTGAATTGTCAACAAGAATCGCCCCGCCATTATAATTTGCCGTATTGCTTGTAAAGTTCACCGTAGAACTTGCAAAACTTACATTTGAACTGCCGACAACAAAAACCGCGCCGCCTTGCTGAGCAGTACCATTTCTAAATTCTATATTATCATTAAATCTGACCGAAGCGCTTGAAAAGGAAAAAAGTTGATGGGCATTATTTCCGTTTAAAATTGTGTTTCCATAAAAATTGATAGTTCCGCCATAATTGACCGTGGGCAGTGCGCCCGTATAAGATATGCTTCCCGTTGTAAACGTAATAGACGTTGCTGCGGCGCTTAATGCAGAATTTAAGCCGTCCCAACTGCTTACGCTTACGCTTTGCGCATATAAATTCACAGATGTAAAAAAAATACAGGCAAGAAATGCAGGAATGCTTTTTATTTTTAGAATTCTAATCATGTTTCCTCTCAGTTAGGCGCTTTTTATGTATAAATAAAAAAAACGGTAAAACGTAAATCTTATCGTAGTTTGTACTTTCATTTACATTATTGCCGTTAGAGAAACGCATTAACAGAATTATCCTTTATTATAGAATAGTTATTAAAGTTAATTTTAAACTGACAAAGTTTTAAAATATGTTTATGTACATATTCTATATACTTTTTTTGATATTTTCCATCTCTTTTTAATTATTATTTTTTTAGTTATATAGTTATAAATGAAAATCCTCAATTTGTTTTTGTCGTTCTAATTTGCCTTGAACTAACACTCATTTGCTTAGTAAAAAGCCTGTCAAAGACTTTGGTTGATACCCTGTCAGAGACTTTGGCTAAATCCCCCGTCCGCTCCGCGTCCACCCCCTTTAAAAAAAAGGGGGAATTCCTGATTTTTTGAAAAGGGGAAGTTCCAATTTTCCATAAAGGGAATCTTCGGATTTGAAAAGGGGATTATCCTTGCAGGAGGATCTTTTGCAGACGGCAGCCACATTCCTTTAGTCTTTGTCATTATTCGTGTCGTTAATTCCCACTTTTTTAAAGGGGGTGTCCGCACTTTTTGCGGACGGGGGATTTTGTTGTTGCCTTTCGCTTTTGTTGTTGTCGTTGCCTTTTGCTTTTGTTATTGTCTTTGTCTTTGCCGTTAGTCGTTACCGTTCGCCGCCTTTAAAAAAATGGGGATTTTCAAATTTTTTGAAAGTGGGAATTTACGACACGGAAACGGAAAGGAAAATGATGTGTTCTGCGGAAATGATGTGTATGCTAAAGCATACATTATAAAACACATTACATCATGCTGCACAAGGCAGCACATCATTAAGCGGAGCGGCATAATGCGCAACGCGCATATCATGCCGTTGTCTTTGTCTTTCTGGTTTGTCCCCTGCAAAGGCCTTTAATTTTTTTTTTGTTTTTAATAAAATACGGAATTATGAAAATCAATGATCCCGAACCTCAAAAGTATCTGACGAAAGCCGACATTATTATAAAACTGATAATCCGCTGGATGATTTTTTTTGCTTTTATTTTTGCGGCATTGATCGCCGCGCAGGTATGGGTGCAAAAAACTGCGGCTGCAACGCTTGCCGCTGTACCGGCGGTAATAAAAATTCCGTCTTTTCCTCCGGAAATGCTTTTGACTGATATTGAAGCGCGCAAAAAATATCTTGATTACAGAGTAAGAGACGCGCGGTTTACGGTATACAGCATAAAACATAAAGACAATCTCTGGAAAATCGCAAAACCTTACGGGTATACGGTGCATACAATAATAGGATGTAATCCTCAGCTTAAAACCTATGACGTATATGTAGGCCAAAAAATTCTTGTTCCTTCTTCCGGAGGAACATTACATCCGGTTCAGCAAGACGACACTTGGGAAAAAATCGCCGAAAAGTACGACATCGAGACCTTGTTTCTAAAGAACACGAATTTCAGCGTAACGGAACTTGTTACCGGAACATACTTATTTATTCCCGGAAAAAGGCCTGCCGTAGATTTAATGAACGAAGAAATGAAAGAAAAATACGCTTTAAGAGAACTTTTTTCATGGCCGTTAAGCGTAGGAGGAAGAATTTCCGACACTTTCAGGCTGAGAAAAAAACATCCCGTTACAGGCACAGTGAGCATGCACGGCGGAATGGACATAGCCGTTCCTACGGGAACGCCCGTCGCCGCAGCGGCAGACGGCGTGGTAATTCTTGCAAGTACGGACGCAGGCCATTACGGAACCGTGGTTTACATAGACCACAAAAACGGATATGTAACGCATTACGGGCATCTGTCTTCATATAATGTAAAAGTCGGACAAAAAGTAAAAGCTGGCCGTTTGATAGGCAGAAGCGGAGCAACGGGAAGAGTTACCGGCCCGCATCTGCATTTTACTGTTAAGAAAGGAGATAAGGCAGTTGACCCTCAAAAATTTTTATGGTAAAAACAGCGCATGATTTTTCAATATCGGAAAACTCACAAAAAGAACTTCTTCTGCTTTCAAGAAAAGCCATTGAAGAATATCTCAAGAATAGTGAGATCATAGATTTTTCAATAGACGGCAACGACGAACTTTTGCGTCTTGCCGCGGTTTTTGTAACGCTTACGCAAAACGGAGATCTGCGCGGCTGCATAGGAACTATAGAGCCGCAATACCCTCTTTGCGAAGCTGTCATAAGAATGTCTTTATCGGCAGCTTTAAACGATTCCAGATTTTTTCCGCTGACGCTTAAGGAACTGCCCGAAACGAAAATAGAAATTTCGGCGCTTTCCCCGATGACAAAAATAAAAACTGCCGATGAGATAATACAAAACAAGCACGGCGTTTTAATACAAAAAGGAAACAGAAACGGTTTATTTTTGCCGCAGGTTTGGGAACATTTCAACAATAAAGAAGATTTTATGAACGAACTCTGTTCACAAAAAGCCGCCATTGCGCAAAACAGCTGGAAAGACGCTTCGGCGGAAATTTTTATTTTTACGGTTTTTTCATTTAAGGAATCATGAAAATTATATTTGCAGTTTTGATCATACAGACATTTACGTTTTTTGCGCCTTTTGCTGTGGCGGAAAATCAGGATCATCTGGTTATGTACTCAGAAACCGTGAACGGTGAAGAAATGAACGGCTATAAAACGCAGGACGGCAAAATAGTCATAAAAGCAAAATATAGCATTGCCATGCCTGATAAAATGTACGGCATAGCCTTCGTGATAAGCGACGGGCAATGGGTCTGCATAGACAGAAAAGAAAACGTTATACTTTATCCTTTTATCTACGACAACGGCCCCGACTACATTGTTGAAGGGCTTTTCAGATTCGTTGAAAACGACAAAATAGGTTTTGCCGATTCAGACGCAAACATAATAATACCCGCAGAATTCGATTTTGCCGGCTATTTCAGAGAAGGCCTGTCGGAATTTGCTTACGGCGGCCACAAAGAGTATGACGATACAAAAGAACACTGGATATGGACAGGCGAAAAGGAAATAGGATACATAAATAAATTCGGCCAAAAGTTTACAAGAATAATAAATACGGACGATGACCAAAGAATAGCGTGGACAAAAGACGGCAAATGCTATTATATAGATAAAGACGCCAAAATAATAAAAGAAGCCGAAATTGACAAAGAAAAAGAGGATTAGTTCTTTCCCGGAAAATCCGGTAACCCGCTAAATGGGTTTCTCTAAAAAATTAAATCAAAAAGTTCATCATCAACCCACTGAGTTTTCTGCCGAACCTGCCGTTTGTCGTTAATTTTTAATTTCCCTTTTATCCGGCGCTGCCACCACCTTTAAAAAAATAGAAATTAACGACAACAACAAAATGGATTTCGACTTTTGTCAGACAACTTGACCGCTTTTTTTATGTGTTATACCTATTTTTTTTACTATATTTTATTGACTTTTATACTGCGCATTGTATATAATAATTAAGATTTTTTATGAAAAATAAAAAGCTTTTTAACCATTTGCCGTATGTGTCAAAAATGTTTAAGACTCCGGGTTTTCGATGGTAATTATTACCGTGCCATCGTAATTTTTTTGTTTAAAATAAAACCCTAGAGGAGATCAAAATGTCAAATTCAAAAAAAATAATATTGACCGAACAAGATATGCCAAAACAGTGGTACAACATACAGGCAGACCTGCCCGAACCGCTTGACCCGCCGTTTAACGTAAGAACCGGAAAACCCGCCACTGCGCAAGATTTGTCAGCCATTTTTCCGGAAGAAATCATAAAACAGGAAATGAGCGCGGAAAGATTCATAGATATTCCGGAAAAAGTTCTTGAAGTTTACAAAATATGGAGACCTTCTCCGCTTGTAAGAGCTTTCGGCCTTGAAAAAGTTTTGGATACGCCCGCAAAAATATATTTTAAAAATGAAAGCGTAAGCCCTTCCGGAAGCCATAAATCAAATTCGGCGGTTGCTCAGGCTTATTACAATATGGAAGCCGGCGTAAAAAGAATTGCAACCGAAACGGGCGCAGGACAATGGGGTTCGGCTCTTTCTATGGCCTGTAAAATGTTTAATTTGGAATGCGTAGTATATATGGTGAAAGTTTCATACGAACAAAAACCTTACAGAAAATCGCTTATGCAGGTTTACGGAGCGCAGGTTTTTTCAAGTCCTTCAGACCAAACAGAAGTCGGAAGAAAAGTTATAGCCGAAGACCCTGACAATCAAGGTTCTTTGGGGATAGCTATTTCCGAAGCTATCGAAGACGTCCTCACGCACAAAAACGCAAAATATTCGCTGGGCAGCGTTTTAAATCATGTTGCAATGCACCAAACGGTAATCGGCCTCGAAGCAAAAAAGCAGATGGAAATAGCGGGAGATTATCCGGACATAGTCATAGCCTGTCTTGGCGGCGGGTCAAACTTTTCTGGAACTGCTTTCCCTTTCATAATGGATAAACTGCAAGGCAAAAAGTCCGGTTTAAAAGCTGTTGCCGTAGAACCGTCGGCATGTCCCAAACTTTCAAAAGGCGTGCTGGCATATGATTTTGGCGATTCTTCGGGTTTTACGCCGGCGCTTAAAATGTACACGCTTGGGCATACTTTTATGCCGGGAGGAATACATGCGGGCGGGCTGCGTTACCACGGCGCATCGCCGCTTGTTTCTGCTTTAGTAAAAAATAAAATTGTCGAGCCTATAGCGGTAAAACAGCGCGAAGTTTTTGACGCTGCCGTACTTTTTGCGCGCGCCGAAGGCATTCTTCCTGCGCCGGAATCAGCGCATGCAATAAGAGCCGCCATAGACGAAGCGTTAAAAGCCAAAGAAGAAGGAAAATCAAAAACCATTCTTTTTAATCTTTCCGGACACGGACATTTCGATTTATCCGCTTACGACAACTATCTTTCTGGCAAAATGGTAGATTACGAATACCCTTCTGAAAAAGTCTGCGAAGCATTGGCGCATCTGCCTAAAATTTAGCGGCAAATATTTATGTTTCAAGGAGCAATAAAAGTGGCAAAAACAGGAATAATATGCACCATGGGGCCGGCGACGCGTTCTTTACCGGTCATCAAAAAAATGGCGGACGCGGGAATGACGGTCGTAAGGTTTAATTTCTCGCACGGAACTTACGGCGAATATGAAAAAGATTTTGCGTTAATAAAAAATTTCAACAAAAAATACGCAAGAAACATAAAAATTCTTGCGGACCTCGAAGGACACAGAATAAGAGTCGGCGAGATCAAAGACGGCAAAACCGAACTGAAAAAGAAACAAAAACTTATTCTCACAAACAAAGAAGTTGTCGGCAATAACAAAAAAATATATATCGATTACTCTAACCCTCTCACCGACATAAAAAAAGGTCTCGACATTTTTATAGACGACGGCAACCTTAAACTGAAAGTTTTAGATTCCAAAAAAGACGAGCTTGTCGCGGAAGTTTATACGGATTACGTTCTCAAAACGCATAAAGGCGTAAACATACCGCAGGCGCGTCTCAAATTTCCGCCAATGGAAAAAAAAGATATTGAAAACATGCTTTTTGCGTTAAAACATAATGTAGATTTTATAGCAAACTCTTTTGTAAGAACTGCGGACGACATGAAACCGCTCATTCACATATTGGAAGAAGAAAACAAGAAAGACTGCCGCCTGATAGCAAAAATAGAAGACCGCGCCGGCATAGACAATCTCCCTTCGATTCTCAACGTGTGCGACGGAATAATGGTCGCAAGGGGCGATATGGGAATTTCTATACCGCTGTGGACTGTTCCGGTTGTGCAGAAGTACATAATAAGAAAATGCCGTTCCCGCAAAAGATTTGTTATAACGGCAACGCAAATGCTTGAAAGCATGGTGGAAAACCCCATACCGACAAGAGCCGAAGTCAGCGACGTAGCGAATGCAATTATAGACGGAAGCAATTATGTAATGCTTTCCGCAGAAACGGCGGTAGGCCAATATCCTGCGCAAGCCGTT
>JAISDI010000048.1 GCA_031264895.1 Endomicrobium sp.
AGAATAGAAGTAAATATAGAACTAGAACGAGGTAAAGTAGTTATTTTAATAACGGCAGGGCGAGTGTGCGCGTTGACGTATTCAGAAGGCCTTTAGGCCCGTGCCTATGAAATGCCCTGTAGGGGCAGTGCAAGCCACCGGCACGGCCGGTGGTTATGACTTCGTCGTAAAACAAAAACATCTTTCAGTAAAAATACCCAATAACAAATTTCGGGCATGACGAATAGTCTTTTAAAAATACCTATTTGCTGCCTTTTTTCATATACTTTTTTTGACCTTTTTTATTTCGCATAACTCATTGTATTTTCACTCTATTATTCTTCATTATTTCTGATGGTTTCCATTAGACAATTTTAGCTCTAATGGATATCTAGGTAAAACATATTGAAAAAAACAAATAAATATAGTAATATCTTAATCAGTTAGATTCCGCTAAATAAATAATATTTATCTATATAAAAAATTTATAATAATCTAAAAAAATATGAAATTATATATGGGTTTTGAAATAAATAGGATTTTAATAGAACATTGTGCGCCTGTGCTTTTGCGCCGCAAGCCTGCGGCGCTTTTTACATTGCCGTCTTTACAATGTTTGTCTTGTCTAAAAGAAGCGGTGAGCAATGCGCTTAATATTAAAGTTTTGCGTAAAAGCCGGAGCGGTATTTTAATTATGGTTTATGATTATGCTTTGCTGGAATCATTGCTTTTAAAAAATGAAAATATCCGCGATTCGTTAGCTTTGTTCGGGTATGGACAGTATGTTTCTATTGATAATTATTTGTCTCATTTGAAAAATAAGCTTTCAGAAAACAGCGGTTTTCCTCATGAAATAGGTTTATTTTTAGGCTATCCGCCGGAAGATGTATTTGCTTTTATACGAAATAAGGGGCAAGATTACAAATATTGCGGGATTTGGAAAGTTTATGAGAATGAAGAATATTCACGCAAGTGTTTTGACGAATACAAACATTGCAGAGAATGCCTGCGCAGGCATCTTTCAAGCGGCGGGACGGTTGAAAATTTTAAAACGGCATACAAAATAAAAAACATAGGAGGAAATGTTTATGAGTAAAGTTGCGGTTATTTATTGGAGCGGGACGGGCAATACTGAAGCTATGGCGAAAAGTATTGAAAAAGGTTTGAAAGAAAAAAGCGCGGAAACAGACGTTTTTGAAGTAAGTTCTGCGCCTGCAAGTTTGGACGGGTATGATAAAATTGCTTTCGGGTGTCCGTCAATGGGAGCTGAAGTTTTAGAAGAAAGCGCTTTTGAACCATATTTTACGTCCGTAGAAAAATCTTTAAAAGACAAAAAAGTGGCATTATTCGGTTCTTACGGCTGGGGAGACGGACAGTGGATGAGAGATTGGGCAGAACGCGCGCGCTCTGCGCAGGCTGTTCTTGTCGACGACGGATTTATACAGCATGAAACCCCGAATGCCGATGAATGTGAGGAATTCGGAAAAAAGTTTGCGGATTTTCAGTAATATACGCACAATAAACATACACAGCCGGCGGTATTACAAATACCGCCGGCTTTTTGCTTTATATTGAAGATAGCTATATGGGTATCTTTAAAAAACCTATAAAAGTACAAATCAAAAGATTCGTCATAGACCCACTCGAGTTTTTTATATATTTAATGTGGATACCTGTAACAGATTCAGGGGAAATGGCATCGGAAAGGCAAAGGCTAATGGCAACAACAACGATAAAGACAAAGACTACCCCGTCCGAGACAAAATGTCTCGTCCACCCCTTCTTCGCAGAAGGGGAATTTTACGGCAACTACAAAACAACAATTACGGTAAAGACTTACAAGGAACGCTGCTGTTTTAATTTGCCGCTCACGACAAACGCATGAAAACCTATGTTTTTTGTCATACCGACGGAAGTCGGTATCCACGTTGCCGTTAAAAAACATAAGAGATACATATTTTTTAGTAACAATGGATACCGACTGGAGTTTACCCCGTAGCGTCTAAATACGGGGTCGGTATGACAGCTTGGCCGTTTTTTTCATGCGTTTGTCGTAATTTACCGCCTGCAAAGGCTTGACAAAAAATCAACTTAGTGATAAAATAGCGCTTAACTATAATAAGCGCTAACTATGATTGAGCGCTAAAGAGAAGCAAAATACGCATATTATTGTCGGATATACATATATTAAGTAATAAGAAATAAAAAAGAGGATTAAATGCGTCAGGTTGCATTGGAAGTTCTTCATGAAAGAAAGGCAAAAATATTAAATGCCGTTATACATCATTTTATTAAGACGGGAAAACCTGTGGGGTCAAACGTACTGATAGAAGAGTACGGCATTAAATTTTCGCCGGCTACCGTAAGAAATCTTATGGCTGAACTTGAAGAAGAAGGTTTTTTAACGCAGCCGCACACTTCTGCGGGAAGAGTTCCTACGGATAAGGGGTACAGGTCTTATGTGGATTCGCTTGTTAATCTGCAAAAATTTGCAATTGAAGAAGAAGAGCGAATCAGAAAAGAGTATGAACGCAAAAGCAAAGAGATAGAAAGTCTTTTATCTGAAACTTCTAAAATATTGTCCGGCTTGTCGCAGTATACGGGTTTTGTGCTTGCCCCAAAAGCCGAGTACAATGAAATTATAAATGTGGAACTTGTGCAGATTGCGCCGGAACAGCTTTTGATAGTTCTGCTGACTCACACAGGTATTTTAAAACACAGAAACATCAAAGCTTCGCTAGGACAGGATGAACTTGCAAGGCTTAGAATATTTTTGAACAGAAGTCTCAGGGGCGTTCCTCTGGCTGAAGCAAATGCAAGAATCGTAAGCGAGATAAGGAAATTTCAGGAAAACGAGAGAAAAATGTATGAAATTGCTGAACAAATAAGCGACGTTCTTTTCGGTATTCAGGACGATTTATACATGGGCGGAACTTTAAATACCATGTCTGTTCCGGAATTTAACGATTTTGAACCGATTAAATCCATAATAAAGCTTAATGAAGACAAAGAAAAACTCATAAAAATAATAAATAATGATTTTAACAGCAAAGGCATAAACGTTAAAATAGGTTCTGAAAATCTTCCCGAAGAATTAAAAGAGCTGAGCATAATTACCACAGCTTACAGCGACGGCGACAAAGCTGTTGGGGTTCTTGGAATAATAGGGCCTAAACGCATGCCTTACGACAGAATGATGTCTTTAGTCGGCGCGGTTTCAAGATTATTAAACGATTTTTTTAAAAAGGGACAGTGAGGAGGAATGCAAGTGGCTGAAAATGCAAAAGAAGAACTGGAACAAAATTGCGGCTGTGAAGAAGCCGCGCGCGAGGTAAAACTTTCGGAACTGGAAATTCTCAAACAATCTTTTGACGATAAAAAAAAAGAGGCCGAAGAATATTACGACCAGCTTTTAAGGCTTAAAGCCGATTTCGAAAATTACCGCCGGCGCGCCGAAAAAGAGAAAAAAGATTATCTGGACTGGGGTAAAGAAAAAATTCTTTTAAAGCAAATCTCAATGGACGACGTTTTGCGGCAGGCTCTAAAAAGCGCAAAGAGCGGCGGAAAAGTCGAAGACATAATAATAGGTCTGGACATGGTAAGCAAAGAGTTTGAGAAAATGCTTAAAGAAGAAGGCGTCGAAGAGGTAGTATGCGGCAAGTTCGACCCTAATTTCTGCGAGGCGCTGGACATGGCCGAAAGCGACGAAGAAGACGGAAAAATTCTTGAAGTTTACCAAAAAGGCTATAAAATGAACGGCAGGCTTATAAGGCCGGCAAAAGTTAAAGTTGCAAAAAAGAAAGATGATACAGTCGAAAAATCAGAATCAAAAACAAATTAAAAATAAAAACGGAGGGGATTAACATGGCTAAAATTATAGGAATAGATTTAGGAACGTCAAATTCGGCCGCGGCGGTTATGGAAGGCGGTAAAACAACGCTTATACCGTCGGCAGAAGGCACTACGCTCGGAGGAAAAGCATTTCCTTCATATGTGGCCTTTACAAAAGACGGGCAGCTTTTGGTCGGCGAGCCGGCAAGAAGGCAGGCCGTTACAAATCCGGAAGGCACTATAAGCGCTTTTAAAAGAAAAATGGGGACGGATTACAAATATAAAGTAAACGATAAAGAATTTACGCCCCAGCAGCTTTCGGCTTTTATTTTGCAGAAAATTAAAAAAGACGCGGAAGCTTATCTCGGCGAGAAAATAGAAAAAGCCGTTATAACTGTTCCGGCATATTTTAACGATAATCAAAGACAGGCGACTAAAGACGCGGGAGCAATCGCGGGGCTTGAAGTTGTAAGGCTTGTAAACGAGCCTACGGCGGCATCGCTTGCTTACGGAATAGATAAAGTCGGCAAGGAGCAAAAAATATTGGTTTTTGACCTTGGCGGCGGGACGCTTGACGTAACTATTATGGAAATGGGCGCAGAAGGAACTTTTGAAGTTCTTTCAACGTCCGGAGACACGCAGCTTGGCGGAACCGATATGGACAATGCTTTAATAGATTATATAGCCGAAGATTTTAAAAGAACAAACGGCATAGATTTAAGAAATGACAAAATGGCCGTTCAGCGTCTAAAAGAAGCGGCGGAGAAAGCAAAAATAGAGCTTTCAAGCGTTTTAGAAACTGATGTAAATCTTCCGTTCATAACGGCGGACGCTTCCGGCCCGAAACATCTTGCCATGAAATTTACCAGAGCCACTCTTGAAAATCTGGTAAGGCCTATAGTGGAAAGATGCAAAACTTCGGTAGATAATGCCATTAAAGACGCAAAGCTGTCTGTAGACGCAATTACAAGAATAATTCTTGTCGGCGGCCCTACGAGAATGCCGATAGTTCAGAAATTTGTAGAAGACCACGCAGGCAAAAAAGTCGAACGCGGAATAGACCCTATGGAATGCGTATGTTTTGGCGCGGCTGTGCAGGCCGCAGTTTTAACCGGAGACGTTAAAGACATTCTTTTGCTTGACGTGACTCCGCTTACTTTGGGTATAGAGACGGCGGGAGGAATCAGAACTCCTTTGATAGACAGAAACACTACGGTTCCGGCAAAACGTTCGCAGATATTTTCTACTTATTCGGACAATCAGCCGGCTGTCGAAATTAACGTTTTGCAGGGCGAAAGGCCTATGGCAAAAGACAATCTGTCGCTGGGCAGGTTTACTCTTGACGGCATAGTTCCCGCTCCGAGAGGCGTACCTCAGATAGAAGTTACTTTTGATATAGACGCAAACGGAATTCTGCACGTAAGCGCAAAAGACAAAGGCACCGGCAAAGAGCAGTCCATTAAAATATCGTCTTCGACAAAACTTTCCAAAGACGATATAAATAAATATGTAAAAGAAGCCGAACAGTACGCTTCGGAAGATTCAAAAAGAAAAGAAGAAATAGAAGCTAAAAACGAAGCCGACAATTTGGTTTACTCGGTTGAAAAAAGCCTTAAAGAACACGGCGACAAAATCAGCGGCGACGACAGATTGAACATAGACAGAGCTTTAGCTGACGCAAAAGAAGCCTTGAAAGGAAACGATATAGAAAAAATAAAATCGACAAAAGAAGCTTTGACATCGGCAAGCCATAAATTAGCCGAAGCCGTATACAAAGCCAGCCAGCCGCAAGGCGATGCACAGCAGCAGGCGCAGCCAAACCAAAATGCGAACGCAGATTCAAATTCCCAAGCCGGCGCCGACAATGTGGTAGAAGCCGAAGTGGTTGACGAAGACAAGAAATAAAACGCCGCGCCTTTGCAGGCGCAGGTCTTTGCAGACGGCAAATTATAACGGCAGCGTTCCTTTAGTCTTTGTCGTGGTCGTAAAATTCCTCCTGTGGAAAATCGGAAATTCCCCCTTTTTTAAAGGGGGTGGACGCGAAGCGGACGGGGGATTTTTACCAAGTCGACGGGGTCTACCGGAAGCGGACAGTATTTTTGTCAAGTTCTGACGGTGTAGTCGTAGTTGTCGTTCTAATACGCCGTGCGCAAGCGCCGGACATTATCGCAATTAAAGAATTCTCTCGGTACTACTATGAAAAAAATTATTCTCGGGTTATTGCTGGTTTTTATAGGAATTCGGTTTTGTTTTGCAGACAGGCCTAGCCTGTTTTTTGCGGCTGCCTGCGGGAACGTCGGGCTTGAAACGAATTTTTCTTTAGATGAAAATAAAGAAGGCCTTTGGTTTTTAAGCGCAAGTTTCGGAGATTTTTTTGTTCAGCATGAAAAAACCGGATTGGGATTTTCTTATATACCCATAGTCTTCATAGAAGGAGGGAAAAGAAGAGGGAGTCCGGGTAAATATTATTCTGATACAAGCCTGTTAAACACTGAAATTTTTTGGAGTCCGTTTAAAATTAAAGACGGAATGACAGTCGGCCCGTTTGCAAACTTGAATTATTTTATGGATAAAGAAGAGATCGCTTATAAGATCGGATTAAAGTTTTCTTTGTTTAGTGAGTCCAAAGAACCGGATCATTTTAATTTTGTGCTAAATTGGCTTACAGGCGAGATGGGATATTCGAGAATAGACAATACAAACAATTTTTTCGCAAATATAAAAATAGATATTTTAGAGTTAGTGTATTTTCTGGCTCTCATGCAATAATTATGGGTCAAAGGGCATATTATGAGCAAATATGAAAAACTGTGGAAGTATCTTAAAACCGACGGGCGCGTTTCTTTAAAACTTACTTTTGAAGAGATCAAAAATATTTTAGGTTTTGGCATAGACCATTCTTTTTTAACTTATAAAAAAGAAGCGGAAAATTATGGATATAAAGCCGGCAAAATTTCTTTGAAAGAAAAACATATTACGTTTAATAAGATATGACGTATAATTATCGAGGTTAAAATGTTAAAAGCCGTTTTGATTGTTTTGGGTATTATCATTATTATTGCCTGCGGGTACGGGGTTTATCACAGCCGTTTGCTTAAGGCAAAAAATAATGCCGAGATGGAAAAATACAGGAAAGGTCAAATTGTTCTTGACAAAAATTTTGGCAGGGTCTTAGTCGTTTACTATTCGAAAAGCGGAAATACCAAAAAAGTCGCGGAGATAATAAAAGAAAAAACGAACGGCGACATTTATGAAATTGAGATAGACGTAAATTATTCCAACGGGTTTGTAAAGACTGCCATTGAAGCGCGCAAGCAGACAAAAACTAAAAAATACCCTGAACTTAAAAATGCTTTGCCGGACTTTACGGCTTATGATTTGATTTTTATCGGCTCGCCGGTTTGGAGCTATACGGTAACGCCGCCGGTTTTGTCGTTTTTGCAAAGCGCTGATTTGTCCGGAAAAACCGTAGTTCCTTTTGCGGCATTCGAAGGAAATGCGGGAAACTTTTTCAAAGATTTTAAAGATAATGCCGGAAACGCAAAAGTCTTAGACGGTTTTACCGTATTTAGCGCTCTTAAAGAAAACCAGACTGCGCTTGAAAACAAAATAACGGATTTTTTAAACGGCATTGACATATTATAAATTGATGGGCGGCGATATATGGTTACCGAAATAGTTTTAATCGTTTTATCGGTTTTATTTTTGACGGCGGGTTTCATAGGCTGCATAGTGCCGGTTTTGCCGGGGCCGCCACTTGCGATTGTTGCACTCGTTTTGTTTAAGCTCAGCGCTTACGGAACGCAAATTTCATGGACCGCGGTTTGTATTTTTAGCGCGGCTGCCGTAATAACCGTGATTTTAGACTATATCGTTCCGGCTTGGGGCGCAAAAAAATTTGGCGGCACGGCTGTGGGAGTCTGGGGCGCGGCGATTGGCGTTATAGCGGGGATTTTCTTTTTGCCGGCAGGTATTATTTTAGGCCCTTTTTTAGGCGCGCTTGCCGGAGAGCTTATAGCCGGAAAAAGCGCAAAACGTTCTCTTAAAGCGGCTTTCGGAACTTTCGTAGGATTTCTTTTCGGCGTCGGTTTAAAAATTATTATGTGCGTTTGGGTAACGGCGTACATTATCTGGAAAATATAATAGCGGCAAAATATTTATTTTAATATTTGGGTTTCTATAAAAACCATACAAAAGTTAAGGCTAAAAGGTTCGTCATCAACCAACTTGAATTTTTATATATTTAACTTGGATTCCCGATTAAAACATTCGGGAATGACAGCCCCTATGCCGTGTCATCAACCCACTGCTTTGTATTAACAGATTCAGGCAATGACGAACGGCGAAACAACAGACCCTGAAACGAGTTCAGGGTGACAGACAGGGACGTCGTCGTAATCAACCCACTGGAATATAGTTAAGTTAAGCTAAGGTAAAAGATCTTTTTTGTATTTAAAATGGATGCCCGATTACAAATTTCGGGCATGACGACCAAAGATAATTCCACCAGTTTGTCATCCCCGAATGTTTTAATCGGGGAACCATTTTGCCGTTCTGCTGTTTGTCAATGCTGAATTTATTTCAGTGTCGTTGTCGTTATAGCATGCCGTCTGCAAAGACCCGTGCGCAAGCGCTGGGTTTTTATAGAAACTCATTTATGAATTTCACGGAAAATTTTTTAAGATATAAGGAAAAAGGAAAATGGCAAAACAAGATTATTATGAAGTTTTAGGGGTTGGCAAAAGTGCGGCTGCCGACGAAATAAAGTCGGCATACAGAAAGCTGGCTTTAAAATATCATCCGGATAAAAATCCCGGAAATAAAGAAGCGGAAGAGAAATTTAAAGAAATAAACGAAGCCTATGAAGTTCTCTCAGACGCTCAAAAAAAACAGCAGTACGATACTTTCGGCCATGACGGCGTAAACGGCGGCATGGGAGGAGGGGGAAATCCTTTTGGCGGACAGGGCGGATTTCAGTATTCCGGCGATATGGGAGACATTTTCGGAGATATCTTCGGAGATATTTTTGGCGGCGGCTCAAGAAGAAGCGGCGGCGGAACCTCCCAGAGAAGAGGCGGAGATTTAAGAGTTGACATAGAAGTTACTTATTTGGATGTAATGAAAGGAACCGAAGTTTCTATAGAAGTTCCCAGAAAAGAAACATGTCCGTCTTGCGGCGGTCTCGGCTCTAAAGACGGTTCAAAGCCTAAACAGTGTCCGCAGTGTAAAGGTTCGGGACAAGTGAGATATTCGCAAGGGTTCTTTTCTTTTCAGCAGGAATGTCCTCAATGCAAAGGAACCGGAAGCGTAATAAGTAATCCGTGTCCGCAGTGCAGGGGCGACGGAACGGTAAAAATGAGAAAAACCATAAAAGTAAAAATCCCTCCGGGCGTAGACGAAGGAACTTCTTTGAAAGTAGCAGGCTCCGGAGATGCCGGCTTAAACGGAGCGCCTGCGGGCAATTTGTATGTCATTATCCATCTAAAACGCGATTCGCGTTTCCTCAGAACCGGCGATGATCTGTACACAGAAATAAAAGTTTCGTTTTCGCAGGCGGCGGTAGGCGCGGAGTTTGAAGTTCCGATAGTTGAAGGCTCGGTAAAAGTAAAAATTCCTCCCGGCACGCAGCCCGGAACGGTTTTAAGAGTTAAAGAGCAGGGTTTTCCGCGTTTAGGCGTAAGAAACGTGCGCGGAGGTTTGTATGTTAAAGTGTTTATTGAAGTTCCAAAAGCGATGAATGATGCGCAGAAAAAATATCTTTTTGAATATGCAAAAGCCATGGGAGAAGTTCCCAAAGATGCGGTTTACCAAAGCGATAATTTTTTCAAAAAGATTTTCGGAAAATAAATGAAAAAAGAAAACGGTTCAAAAGTTTCCAAAATTCCTTATTCCAAAATCTGCAAGCCTTTCGAAGAGGCAAGAGTTTTTGTTCATTCTTTGGGCATAAAAAATGTCGAGCAGTGGCTTGATTACTGCAAAAGTGGCAAAAAACCCGTCGACATACCGCACAAGCCCGAAAGAATATACAAAAATAAAGGCTGGAAATCGTATGGCGATTGGTTCGGCGTATGGAAAGCCGGCGCGGTCAAAAAGAATAAAAACAGCGAAATAAAAACCGCAAAATATCTTCCTTTTGAAGAGGCAAAAGCTTTTGTCCTCTTATTAAAAATCAGAAATGTAAAAGAATGGTTTAAATACTGCGACAGCGGAAGAAGACCTAAAGACATACCATATAATCCCGACAGAATTTATAAGCATTCAGGCTGGAAATCTTATGCCGACTGGCTTGGAACTTCAAAAGTCCGTCCGGAGTTTGAGTACAGGGATTTTAAATCCGCAAGAGCTTTTGCAAGGAAACTGCGGCTTGAAGGCGCAAGAGATTGGAACGATTACTGTAAAAGCGGCAAAAAACCCGACGATATTCCTTTTGCCCCGTACGCCGTATATGCA
>JAISDI010000184.1 GCA_031264895.1 Endomicrobium sp.
TGAGATTATTATGGATGCGGCGAGGATCGTTATTATTATAAGCAGCGATAAAAGCGTCGGTATGTGCAGGAAATGAGATATAAGCATTTTTATGCCTACGAAAAACAATATTACGGCGACGCCGTACTGTAAAAATTTGAACTGCTCGGCAAGATTGGAAAGCAGGAAATATAAAGACCTCAGCCCTATGATCGCAAAAATATTCGACGTATAAACTATAAAAGTGTCTCTGGAAATGGACAGTACTGCGGGGACTGAATCTATGGCAAATATTATGTCGCTCATTTCGATCACTACGACAGCCGCAAGCATAGGCGTAGCGTATAAAACGCCGGCTTCTCTTAAAAAGAATTTGTTTGTATCGTGGTCTGCTTTGAAAGGATATATTTTTTTTAAAGCTTTATAGGCTATGTTTTTTGACGGATCGATTTCTTCGTCTTTCTTTACGATCATTTTAACCGCGGTAAATATAAGAATTGCCCCAAAAATATATATCACCCAGCTAAAAATATTTATAAGCTGCACTCCGATGAAAACAAATAAAAATCTCAGCAGAACTGCGCCTATAATGCCGTACATTAAAACTTTCGGCTGATTATGTTTCGGTATGGCAAAATAAGAAAAAATCATCAAAAACACGAACATATTGTCTATGGAAAGAGAGTATTCGACTATGTATCCCGTAACGTATTCCAAAGCTTTTTCCGGAGAAAAAACGAAGTAAATCACGGCGCCGAAAAATAAAGCAAGCCCGACCCACGCGCATACCATAATGCCGGCTTCTTTCATGCCGACGTTTCCCCGATGTTTATTCAAAATGACAAGATCAATAAATAAAGCGGAGACTACGACAACCCAAAAAACTATCCACATGATCAGATGATGATCCATTTACACTCCGAGCCGCATTTTATAATCGTCCATGACAAAACCTTTTCCTATGTCCTGCTTTATTTCTCCTTCTATGCTAAATCCTATCTTTTTATAGGCTTCGATCGAATTCAAATTGTTTTTGTTGACCGTAAGAAAAATATTTTTGCAATTATTTTTTTTGGCAAAATCTTTTACAAATAAAACCGACTTTTTCCCGTACCCTTTTTTCCTGCTGCTTTTGCGCACGTAAATTTTGCTCAGGAAAATATTTTCTTCACCGGGAACTATTGCAAAATATCCTTCGAAAGAACCTTCGGAATTTTTCATAAGAAAATATTTATAGTTTTCTTCCGATATTTGCTTTGCGATAATATCTGCCGACTGAAAATTTTCAAGCATGTATTCTATTTGTTCGCGGGTGATAATCGAAACATAATGTTCGCGCCATATTTCGTAGGCGATTTTTTCGGCGACGTTTATCAATTCTTTGCTATCTACCGCTACAATTTCCATTTTATTTAAACTCCGCAATTTCTTCTAAAGGTTTTCTGGGGCTTTCTTTTTGAGAGTCAGGCTGCGCATATCCTAAAGTAATAAGACATTCGACTTTATAAGAAGACGGCAGATTTAAAACTTTTTTGATTTCTCTGCCTCTAAACCAGCCTATATAACACGTTCCAAGCCCAAGTTCTTCGGCTTTGAGTACAAGATGTTCGCACGCTATGCCTAAATCTATGAGATGATAATCCACGTCCTGAATTTTTTCTGCAATATTATGCACAAAAAATTTTGTCTTGCTGCACACAGCTATTATTACCGGAGCGTCTGCCGCCCATTTGTTCGGGACGGCTATATTGTTTAAACCTTCTTTAACGACGGCATCTTTTATGTCAGGGCTTTCCGCGACGATAAATTTCCAGGGCTGTGCATTGCATGCCGAAGGCGCAAGCCGCGCGGCTTCAAGCACCTGCATGATTTTTTCTCTTTCTACGGATTTCGGCTGATAATTCCTTATGCTTCTGCGGTTTTTAATTATTTCGTCTAAACTTTTCATTAGATAGTTCCTTGCGCGGATTTATTTGCTGACATTAAACCTGAACTCTATAATGTCGCCGTCTTTGACTAAATAATCTTTGCCTTCGCTTCTTAAAAGCCCCGCGTCTTTGACGGCTTTTTCGCTGCCGAGCTTTTGCAAATCGTCATAATTCATGACTTCCGCCCTGATAAAACCTCTTTCAAAATCCGTATGTATGACGCCTGCCGCCTGCGGCGCAAGGTATCCTTTTTTTATAGTCCATGCGCGCACTTCGTCTTCTCCGGCGGTCAAAAACGTAGCAAGACCCAAAAGAGAATACCCGGCTTTTACCAGACGGTTAAGGCCGGGCTCTTCAAGCCCCAAATCTTTTAAAAAAGTTTCACGGTCATTGTCTGGCAGCTCCGAAAGTTCCGCTTCTATCTTTGCGCAAATCGGTATGGCCTGAGCGCCTTCTTTTCCGGATTTTTCTTCAACGGTTTTGACGTATTGGTTTTCCATTGCGGGAAGATCCCTTTCGGAAACGTTACAGGCGTACAAAACCGGTTTTGCGGTTATGAGAAAAAAATCTTTAAGAATTATTTTTTCGTCTTCGGTAAGTTCTAAAGTTCTTGCGGGATTTCCGGCTTCGAGGTGAGTTTTAACTTTTATCGCAAGTTCTCTTTCCGCCAATATTTTTTTATCGTTAAGCCTTACGTTTTTTTCAAGTCTTTCAAGTTTTTTTGTTACGGCTTCCATATCGGCAAGAATGAGTTCCGTGTCAATAATGTCAATGTCTCTTAAAGGGTCTACTCCGCCCATAACATGCGTAATGTCTCCGCTTTCAAAACATCTCACGACATGCACGATCGCGGCTGTTTCTCTTATGTGCGCCAGAAACTGATTTCCCAAACCTTCGCCTTTCGAAGCGCCTTTGACAAGGCCGGCAATATCGACAAATTCAACGGCAGCCGGAATCTTTTTTTTGGGCTTATAAAGCTTTTCAAGAAAATCAAGCCTGTTGTCCGGCACGGAAACTACGCCGACATTCGGGTCTATCGTACAAAACGGATAATTTGCGACTTCAGCTCCGGCTTTTGTAATCGCGTTAAACAATGTAGATTTCCCCACATTAGGCAGCCCCACTATTGCAAGTTTCATATTTTCCTCTCAAAAAATTAATGATTTAAAACGGCGGCTAAACTCAAAAATTCCATTAGAGCTTTCTAAAAAACATTTTTCTTCCTTTGTCGTCATCAACCCACTTGAATTTTTATATATTTAACGTGGATCAACCCACTGCGTATATTGAACATGAAATTTAGAACCTTGCACATACGGCAAATCCCCCGTCCGGATACATTGTCTCCGTCCACCCCCTTTAAAAAGTGGGAATTACGGCGAACAGCGAAACGGCAAAATGCATCCCCGACAAAGACACTCGGGGATGACGACAAAAATGATTTCACTCGTTTGTCAGTCCCGAAGGTTTTAAATTGCCTTATTTCCTCAGCAGCCTGTCCCGTGAGGTTGTAACACGGGAGGAATCCATTTTGTATTTTCTCTTTTGCCGCCATCACAATATTTAATCTATTTGTCTATTTAACATGGATCCCGATTACGACACTCGGGAATGACAGCCCCTATGCCGTGTCATCCCCGAGAGTCTTTATCGGGGATCCACGTTCGTCGTAAAACAAAAATTTCTTTAGTAAAAATGGATGCCCGATTACGAACTTCGGGCATGACGAACAGTATTTTAGAAATACCTATTTGTTACCTTT
>JAISDI010000212.1 GCA_031264895.1 Endomicrobium sp.
AATCTTTATGGCGGTATTGGCGGTAATCGTAAGGACTGGACGAACTGCAACGTTACTTGCGTTGAGAAGGATCCGCAGATCGCTGCGATATACCGGGATTTATTTTCCGATGATATTGTTATTGTTGGGGATGCTCATCAGTTCTTGCTTAATAATTTTGAGGGGTGGGATTTTATTTGGTCGTCGCCGCCTTGTGTGTCGCATAGCAGGGCAAAAAAAGCTCAACATTGCGGCGCGCCGGTCTAACCCGGTATATCCGGACATGAAACTATATGAAGAAATTTTGTTTTTGAAACATTTTTCGCAATGTCCTTATGTTGTTGAGAATGTTAGGCCGTATTACAAGGCTTTAGTTGAACCTTCGTTTGTTATCGGACGGCATTTTTTTTGGAGCAATAAATTACTTTTGTCTATTAATGCGGAGGCTGATCATATCAAAGACGATAAAAATATTAACAAGCACGGTTTTGATTTGTCAGCCTATAAAGGCGTTGACAAAAGAAAGCTGTATCGAAATTGTACTAGTCCTAAGACTGCGGGTTATATTTTGGAGAAAATATTTGGGGAAGAGTATATTTGCAATGACTAAAATGAACAAGAGGCCTTTTATTAAAGATATGAATATAAGTTTAAAAATATTTTGCAATTCTGATAGAATTAGATTTAAAACGTGGGTCAAGCGTTTCACGTCTGTTTTGTCGGCTTATAATAAGACTGAAACTATTATTTTATTTTTGATTTATAATAAAGGTTATTCACGTAAAGGCGTGACTGCCATTACCGGTTTAAATTATTATCAGTTCAACACTTTTATATATAAGTTCAGGTATACGGATGAGTTCAATATATTGACGGCAAAAAATAAAAATTATATATGAGCGACGAAAAAAATAAAACCAATCAAATACCTCAAGAGTTTTCTATGCCGCCGGAAGTCGAATATGACGGGCATGGCAATGTTATTACCGCCGACGATAAAAAGCGTAAGAAAACTCTTGAGGAAAAAGAAAAGCAGCGCAAGAAAGCTCAAGAAGATAAAGAAGAAAAAATAGAAGCGCTCAAAAAGCTGGCCACTATAAAAAATATTGCCGGCGCTTTTGGCAGATCGCAGGCCAGTGAAGGCTGCAAGATGGCCATGAGCAGATATGAGTATATAGAAATTTTTTCTAAATCCGATTTTTTTCTTGAGTGGTATTGGCTTGACCGGCGCACTATTGGCGGTCTTTTCAGTGAACAATCATACAAGCTTTACCGTGAGGGGTATGAATATTTTTCTTATATTCAAAAGTATGAAAATCAAAGCGCTTTAAGTAAAAAGTTTGCGGAATTTAAATTTTATAATGCGGAAAATATCGATAAATTTATTTTTGCGTTATGCACGATATTATATAATGCCGACATTCATTATATCGAACATTCTATTATTAAATTCGTAAGCTGGCTTCAATGGTTTAGGTACGGTTTTATCGACAAAGAGTTTCAGAAATGTTTTGTTGATCCGTCAATGCTGGTTTTTTATTCCGCTATCGGCGGTACCGGAAAAGGTGAAATATTGCGGGCGTTTTCCGCTGCGTGTTCATCGATGGGTATTAAAACAGGTGCGCCTACGATGTCGGCTATTTCTAACCGTTTTGTTTCTCCGATGGTAAAAGATGTCAATGCCATTGTTATTGAAGATATAATTTGGGGTTCTTCCGGGAACCGTGATGTTAACCTTGATACTGTCAATTCTATTGTTGACAGGGTAAGCATACCTTATGAGCGCAAAGGCAAGGATATTGACCATATACAGCCTAATTTGACCATTATCGG
This sequence comes from Endomicrobium sp., assembly GCA_031264895.1. Taxonomy (GTDB): domain Bacteria; phylum Elusimicrobiota; class Endomicrobiia; order Endomicrobiales; family Endomicrobiaceae; genus Endomicrobium_B. The sequence continues at coordinate 1,813 of JAISDI010000212.1, forward strand.
CGGCACTAACTATTGGCGCCGCAACCGCCGTTATTCCATTATCCCGTTTAATGAACGTATCATATCCGCCGAAGTAAATGCGCCATCACGTGAAGAACTTAAGCAGGCATGGAGCGACCTTATTGAATTTTGTCCGTCTCCGGAAATGCAATATTATGACGTGAAGATCATGAATAGCAAAAGCCCTAAAGTTCTTTCTGAAGAAATATTGTTGATATACGATTTTTTCAAAGAGCATTCTTCCATAGAAACGTCCACAAGGAAAATTCAAAAATATATTGCCGGTCGTGAAAAAGAGCATGACAGAGGCAGAGGCGCCGTAAGGGAAGCTCTTCGGTTTCTTGAAAAAGAAGGCGCTATTAAAATTCTTTATGTGCCAAGCAATAAGTCTCTTGACGTTGCCAATATTGCTCTTCAAAGCGAGGAAAAGCTTACCGAGATAGTTGCGCAAGCTGAATATCGTGAATCTAAAGACGGTGGACGTAATACTGAGATCGCGGCGATAGTCAAACGTCTCTACGTCGATACGTTGTGGGATAAGATCCCGCAAGAGATCAAGCGATTGGAGGGAGCTATCGAAGTATGCGAAGAAAATATTTCTATCAATGAATCGATGCCGGAATCCGGACAAATGCCCTATCGAAGCGTTTCTATACTGAAAAATCTTATCGGAAGGCATGAATATTTAATATCATGCTATAAAGAGCTTTATAAGTATATTGCTCCTCCTCCAGATGAATCACCTCCCGACTCTTCTTAGCGCGTAACGCCCTGTAGATTGCAAAAACAAACATCCCGGCACAAAATAATATCCGATGAAATTTAGTTTTACCTTCGCCGGATTTTTGTGCTTGCGCACGGCAAGCTATAACGACCACGACACTATACTTCCAGACCTTTTTTTACTAAAATCTTCCACTTTTTCCGGCCCGCCGGACTGTCTGCCCTACCCTTTCCCCTGTTTGTGTAAGCGGAAAACTAAAATAGAGCTTTTTTTGCGCTTTACGCGGCCATGTGTAAGCATTTTTTTGTTATAAATCTGTTATTTTCGTGTTATGTGCTTCCTTTGGCTTATTTTTCCGTTGCCAAACATCATGGGCGCGGGGTGGCAAAACCGCTTTTCTGAGATAAATAACACTCTCATAACAAATTTATAACACAAAATTTTCCTTATTTATCAAGCTTTTTTTGACTTTTTGTTATATTATTATGATTTTATTAATTATCTTAAGCTTTTACAAAAAGCAGATTTTCAGCTTAAAAAAAGTCGGTTTGTAAATGTATAGAGATTGGTGATAACACATAACAAAACCGCATGATGCGGTGTATTTTAGAACGACACGACAACTACAACGGCTACGGCAAAATTGACGCCGGTACGCAAAAATCGTACAGAAATCAAACGCGATGGCGACGCTCTCAGCGTCAATAAAATACATGAAAATCAAACGCGATGGTATCAAAAATCGCACTTTTTGCTCTATATATAGGGAGCGTTCGGATTTTAAGTTTAAAAAGACGCGGTTGAACCGCATCATGCGGCTTTTTGTTTGCAGCGGGTAAATGTTAGCAAGGTTTTAGCAATGTTTTTTTGATTTTTATCGGACTTTATATTTGGAATCTTTTAAAACGTTTGATTTTATAGCAATGTTTATATAGAGGCGGGGAATTTTTATGGCAAAAAGGCGGCCGGATAATAATTTGACTGAAGATTTGCAGGCTGAATTTTCTCAGGAGTTTTTTGCCCGCGTTAAAATTTATCTTCCTGCTGCTCATGAGGCTATGGCTCAGGCTTTGGCTGACGGTAATAATGCTACTCAGGCTTATAAAATCGCTTTTCCTAACAATAAAAGCAAAGATAAAACTATTACTGAAGCTGCAAGCCGGCTTATACGGACGCATCCGGAAATTTTGAAACGCCAATGGCAAATAATGGCTGAAACCGGAACGGCTCCTAAAATAATGAGATTGGCGCGCGCTCTTGAAGTAATATCTTCTTTGGCTGAAGATTCCCAAGAAGACAATGTAAAGCTTAGAGCCGCTGAAGACATTGTAATGTTTAAAAGCAGTATTGGAAAACAAAATGGAAATAGTGACGCAGCTGTTGACTCACAAAGAACAATATCAAAGTTTCTTTCAGAACTTACAAAGGTTGCCGGTAAATGAACAGAAAGACAGTTTACACGGCGCAGGTCTTTCGGATTTGTATTTTCTGCTTGTTTATATTCTTAACCGCCGCGACGGTATAAATGATTGGGTTTTTGACCGCTGCAGAGAGGTGCAGGCACAGCCGGACAGCTGTTTAGATTTGTGGAGCCGCGAACATTATAAAAGCACTATTATAACGTTTGCTTTGACTATTCAGGACGTTTTAAAAAATCCGGAGATTACTACCGGAATATTTAGTCATACGCGGCCTATGGCAAAAGCTTTTTTAAAACAGATTAAAAATGAGTTTGAACAGAACGAAGTTCTTAAAAAGCTTTATCCGGAAGTTTTATATGCCGACCCAAAGAGAGAATCGGAACAATGGTCTGACGACGGCGGAATTATTGTTAAGAGAAAGGGGAACGCTAAAGAGGCCACAATTGAGGCTTGGGGAGTTGTTGACGGTCAGCCTACCTCTAAACATTTTGGGTTGCTGGTTTATGACGACGTTGTTACCCGTGAGAGCGTTACCAGCGTTGAGCAAATACATAACGTTACCGAAGCTATTAAACTTTCTTTTAATTTGGGTAAGCGCGGCGGTAAAAAAAGAATGATCGGTACGCGCTACAGCGCAGGCGATTCTTATGGAATATTTATCGAAGAAAAGATTTTTACGCCGCGCATTCATGCCGCTACCGAAGACGGTAAGCCCGACGGTCAGCCGGTGTTTTTGAGCCGTGAGGAGTTAGCAGGCAAGCGGCGCGATATGGGGATATATCTTTT
>JAISDI010000031.1 GCA_031264895.1 Endomicrobium sp.
TTGAAAGGATCGGGAAATCTGTAATCTTTATATTTTGAAAACCTAAATTCCGTCGGACTTACGGAATATTCCGCTTTAACCATTCTGTCCTGAGCCGGAGTTCCGAAAAAATTGTTAAGCGTTATAACGGCTTTAAGGTTTTCCGGAAGCGTCCATCCCTGCCCCGAAGCGCCGGCGATTTTTGCGTTTATTTTTAAAGTATCCGTTCTGAATTCTTCTATTCTTATAGATTCACTGCCAAGCAAGAATTCCCTTCTGTTGTCTTGTAGAAGATAAGCGCTTACTGTGTAAGTTCCCGTGGGAGAAACGTTTTGCGTTTTGATGCCGTCAACGGAAATAAAGCCGGAAGCGTTAAGCGTTACTGTTTTTTCGAAAACCGTTTTATTGTACGGGTCTTTCATTATTATCTTTACGGGAACGCCGAAAACGTCGCTCCAATCATAATTTTTGACTATCACTCCTATATTTATATCGTCGCCGGGCCTGTAAATTCCCCTGTCCGAAAATATAAAAGCTTTCATTCCTCTTTCTCTGTTTGAAGAATATTCGCCGCTTATATTGAACTTTGAATAGTCCACGTTTCTGTCATACCTTTCAAAAGGCATAAAAGATACGTCGCTGCCGTTTGTCGCCACATAAGCAACCGGCCTTTGTTCGTTTTGATACCCTTCTATTTTATTGAATACGGCGCATCCCTGATCATTTGTGTATTGCGTGAGTACCGCCACTCCGTTTTTTCCCAGAATTTCAACTTTTACGCTAGGTATGGGTCTTCCGTTTTTTATGGACATCACAAAAACATTATGTTTATTGCTTCTGTCTTTCTTTACGAGAATTCCCATATCCGTCGCTAGTATAAATCTTTTATCCAAAGGGCCGTCGGGCGACTTTGTCGACGGCTCGTATCCTTGAACTTTTACAAAAAATAAACCGGACGAATTATTGCTTTTGAGAAATTCGCTCATATCGACGCTTGAATAATTTGCTTTGCTTACCGAAATCTGTAAAGGTATCACTTTTGAAAACATCTGCGCAATATTGCTTTCGTTAAAATCGTATCTGTTCATAAAGTCCGGTTTTGCAAAAGAGCCGTAAGTCTGCGATATCAGATGATTTATCTGCGACGGTAAAACTCTTGATATGTCGACTTTGACTCCGTTTACTCCGCGCGTTACGAACGTAAGCCTTTTAGAGCCTTCAAGAGGAAGCACCGCTCCGTTTTGAAGCAGTTTAACTTCTTTCGGGAAAGCCGCCGACGTCATTATGTGCGCATAAGGTTTTTTTATCGTAAAATCTATTTCTGATTTTATGCCTTCTTTTACTTTAACATAGACGTGTCTTCTCGCCAAATCCGGAGCAAAATATTTGTACAGATAAACGGCGCTGACTCTTTCGGGGTTTTCCATAAGCTGCAAATCGAGTTTTTCAGATCTTTCAAGTATTTCGGGAGTTACTTCGGAGAATTTCCAGTTATAACTTGGAGGCCGCCTTGATTCTATATAATTTCCGTCTTCGTCATAATATGAATCGTCGTCGCGTCCATACCCGGACGAGCTTTTATTGGCGTCCGGATGGCGCAGGGGAAGAAGATACAGCTCCACCTTGCCTTCCATTTCCGAAAAGTCCACGCCCGTAGTAAAATCTATTTCAAGAAACTGTTCGGGTTCTTCTTTGTCGTTTCTCATAATTATAGTTTTGGCGTCCGTTATTCTGAAAAATTTTTCTTCGGAGGGAATGTTAATGACGTCTTTAATTTTTGTTTCCGCAGGCTGTCCGCCGTTTGCGGATTTTATCCGCCCCAATTCTATAGCCGCAGTCTGATCTTTTGCAATAATTTCTATAGGGTCGCTTACGACATAAGCCGTTCTTTTTATGGCGTCATAAGTTATGGCAGTAGAAATTCTTTTTTTATCTATCGTTAAATTGACGTCCTTTTCAAAAAGTTCCGCGTCTACGGCGTGAGAAAATTCAAAAACGGCTTGTATTTGATGTATGCGCGGTTTTTGCGGATCCTGATAAATCTTGAAACTTTTTAAACGCGCGGTAAACCGAGGAGTTTTTACTTCATACGAGTAACTATCCAAAGCCAGCTCATTGTTAAAAATTTCTTTCGGAAAATTGATTTTATACGTTTCGTTTGCAGGCCAGTCATTTGCGGGCGTAAATACAATTGTGTTTTCGTCTCTCCATTCCCATGTTCCTTCGCATTTGGGAGACATTGATACGCCGGTAAACTCTTTGCCGACAAGCTCTATATTTGCCGCAGAAGAATTGAAGAAAAAAGTTATCTTATCCGGTTTTGAAAGAACGGTTTCACCGTTTGCATTCTCGTAAGTTCTTGTAATATTAGGCGAATAAATGCGCACACTCGCGTCTCTATATACGCTTTGCCTTTCCTTTTTGCCGATCCCTATATATCTGAGCAGCTTTACGGGTTCTTTTGTAATTTCATGCAAGGTAGGCATGTAAACATAACCTTTTTTCACAAGAAAATTTCCAATAACGAATAAAAGCAATAATGCGATCAATGCAGCTTTCCAAAAATTTTTCTTCATAAAACCCCTTTTTGTTAAAATGATATTTTGATTAAAATAAGAGAAATATTATACTATAAAAATATACAAAAAATCTCAATCCGCCGACAAACAAAACATAGTCAATGCAAAATTAAAATCGAACGATCCCATAATAGGTTAGTTAGATGACTACTTACGCAGTGCAAGTTAGAAAGACACGACAAAGACAAAGACTAAAGGAAACGGGGCTGTTCTAGTTTGCCGCCTGCAAAAGCCGCCTGCAAAGGCCTTGTAATTTTTTTAATAATCTTGTACAATTTTCAATACAATTTATTAAAAAGGTCACTCAATGACTGATGATTGTCTTTTTTGTAAAATAGCTAAAGGTGAAATTCCCTCTAAGAAAGTCTATGAAGACGAGAGGGTTTTTGCTTTTGAAGATATAAATCCGCAGGCGCCGGTGCATATAATTATAATACCAAAACGGCATATCGGCGGTTTGAATTCTCTATCGGAAGGCGATGAAGCGGTTTTGGGTTATATTCAGGCTGCTGCCGCTAAAATAGCTTCTCAGTTTCAAGAATTGAAAAACGGGTACAGACTCGTCAACAACTGCGGGGCAGACGCGGGGCAGACCGTATTTCATATTCATTATCATTTACTCGGCGGGAGAACGTTCGGTTGGCCTCCGGGATAGATATGTATAAAATTTATCTTTTATAAGAAAGGTGGTGTTTGTCAGCATGGTCAATGTCAAAGTCCGCGAAGGAGAATCTATCGAAGAAGCGATAAGACGCTTCAAAAGAGAATGTGAAAGAAACGGCATTATGCAGGAGATCAAAAAAAGAGAGTTCTATAAAGCTCCCAGCGTAGTAAGAAAAGAAAAGCTTGCAGAAGCCAAAAGAAAAATCCGTCGTAAAATGCTTAAAGACAGCAGATGGTCGCGATAATAAAAATCAGCGCGCAAGATTGAAAATAAAAAGAGAGCTGTGTTTGGGTGGCAGATTTATCTACTTTTAAATGCGGCTCTCTTTTGCATTTGAGTATATTTGAGGCATTATGAAATTAAAACAAATTCAAGAACTGTTCGTAAGAGAAGGAATTGAAACCGACCCCAGAGGCGTGGGCGCAGTCGAGCTTGACCTCTTGAAACGCAAAGAAGAATACGACGCTCTTTCAAAAGAAAAAAAAGAGTTTTTTGATATTGAAAGTCTTACGAATCCTTATTACGATTCCCGGATACTTTACGGGGACGAAGACGCTGAAATAAAAACGGCGATGGTCGGGATAGACATCGAATCGCCGGAACTTTTGCTTGCGGACAGGCTTATCAATTCCGGCAAAAAAATAGATTTGGTTATTGCTCATCATCCCGAAGGATATGCTTATTCGACTTTTCATAATGTGGTAGGAATGCAGACCGACATACTTCACAAACAGGGAATCCCTGTGAACATAACCGAAAAACTTATTTCTGCCCGTATAAGAGAAGTCAAAAGAAGCGTGATGCCTCAAAATAACGAAAGAGTTTCCGACGCGGCAAAACTTCTCGACATTCCTTTTATGACGGCGCACAGCGTTGCGGACAATCACGTAGCGTCATTTTTGCAAAAAGAGATAGACGCATTGTCTCCGCGGTTTCTTAAAGAAATAACGGCTTTTCTCAATAAACAGCCCGAATATCTGCATTCGTCCAAAATGGGAATGTGTCCGACGGTTTTGGCAGGCAATGACGATTCGCGCTGCGGAAAAGTTTTTGTGGACATGACCGGCGGAACGGAAGGCCCCGTAGAATCTTTGGAAAAACTTGCAAATGCCGGCGTAGGAACGATCGTATGTATGCATTTAAGCCCTAAAGCCGTAAAAGAAGCGGAAAAACAAAATTTGAATATCATTTTAGCCGGACATATTTCTTCCGACAATCTCGGATTAAATCTTCTTTTTGATAAACTTGAAAATAAATTCGGGAATATTGAATTTGTAGAGGCTTCGGGATTTAGAAGATTCAGAAGATAAAAATGGCAATACCTGACGATATAATTGAAAGGGTTAGGCTTTCCAGCGATATAATTTCCGTAATAAGAGAATACTTGCCTGATTTGAAAAGAGCGGGCAGAAACTGGAAGGCCTGTTGTCCTTTTCACAATGAGAAGACTCCTTCCTTTGTAGTAAGCCCGGAAAAAGGTATTTTTAGATGTTTCGGGTGCAATGCGGCGGGAGACGTTTTTAAATTTGTTATGCTTATGGACAATATATCGTGGATCGAGTCCGTAAGAAAGCTTGCAAAAAAAGCCGGAATAGAAATAAAAGAGACGCAGGCGGATATTGTAAAAGTATCCGAAAAAGCAAAGTTATTTGAAATCCTTGAAAGCTCGGCTGCTTTTTACCACAGGTGTTTTCTTGAAAGCGCAAGCGCCGCAAAAGCAAGACAATATCTTGAAAAGCGCGGCATAAATGCCGATACCGTTAAAAAGTTTATGATAGGATATGCGCCTAAAGGGCAGATCATACAGCAGGCGGCAAAAAAAGGTTATGGCGCCGACGTTCTTTCAAAAGCAGGAATAGTAACTAAAACGGAAAGAGGAAATTTTTTTGAATATATGTCGGAAAGAGTGATTTTTCCGATTTTTGACGTTCAGGGCAGGGTTGTAGCTTTTGGCGGAAGAACTTTAACAGACCAGCAGCCAAAATATTTGAACACTCCGGAAACGGCAGTATATTCGAAATCTTCAAATCTTTACGGATTGTTCCAAACGCTGCCTGAACTTAGAAAAGAGAGAAAAATTATAGTTCTTGAAGGTTATATGGACGTTGTTATTCCTCGTCAGTTCGGCATTTCAGGAGCCGTTGCGTCTTTAGGAACGGCTTTTACGCAAAATCACGCAAAGCTTATTTCAAGGTATGCCGACAGCGTAACTTTGCTTTTTGACGCTGATGACGCCGGAAGAACAGCCGCGCAGAGAGCTTTAGAGATTTTGGTTGAAAACGCTATGCAATGTTCGGTTTCGTCTCTCCCCGAAGGAGTTGACGCGGACGAATATTTAAATGAGTACGGAAAAGATAAATTTCTTGAACTCATTGAAAAAAGCGCTAAAACGGCCATAGAGTTTATGATAGACAGAGCTTGCGCAGGCATAAATAAAAACGTTCCTGAAACTAAGGCGAAAGCGGTTTCGGTTCTTTTGGATTTTGTTTTAAAAAGCGGAAACTCCGTCGTGCAGAGAGAGTGGGTAAAAACGCTTTCGCAGCGTATAAATGTCGACGAAGAATCAGTTTGGCGCGAATTTAAAAAAAAGCAGCGCGCAAAACTTACGAAATATGCCAGAGACGACGGCTCGTCAAGTTCCGTCGGAACAATTGAAAAGAAAAAAATTGATCTATCTCTTGAAGAGAACTTGATTTATATTGTTTTAAGCGACAATAGTTTTATCGAAAGCGTTCCGGAAGGCAGTTTTGCAGACGCAAAATGCGCTAAAGTGTTTAACATGATTTCTTCAAAGCTCAGCGAAGCGGAGATTTTAAATTCATTGACGGAAAGCGAAGCAAAATGGTTTACCGGACTTACTTTGTCCGCTATTGAATATAACAATATCGGCGAAGCTTTCAGAACGATTTTGAAAGATATAGACGCCGGTAAACTTAAAAGAAAACGCAGCGAACTCGGCAAAGAGATTGCTTTGATGAGCGAAGGAAAAATAGAGAAGAATCAGACAATGATAGAAGAGTATAAAAAACTAACTGCCCTTTTAAAGGGTTCGGGGAAATGAAAATGGCAAAAAAAGATTTATTTCAGGGGTTAATTGACATCGGCAAAGAGCATGGATACCTTACTTACGAAGAGATAAATAAAAGCATTCCGCAAAAGTCTATGGTTGCGGAAAAAATCGACAGCTTTTTTGTTACGCTGGACGATCTGGGCATTAAAGTTATAGATAATAAAGAATATTTATCGGATAAAGCCCAAAAAAATCAAGGCGAAGCCGTCGAGCAGACAGTAAAGGCGGCAAGCGACGACGAAGATATAAATCCCGTAAGAATGTATTTAAGCGAAATGGCAAAAGTTCCTCTTCTTGAGAGAGCCGTTGAGGTCGAACTTGCAAAAAATATAAGAGAAAACGAAAAGAAACTTAAATTCATAGTTCTTGAATCTCCTCTTATCATAAAAGAAATACGCAACTGGGAAACGCTGATAAGCCAGCAGGAAATGACGCCGAAAGAACTCATGCCGAGAGGAAGAAAGTCTCAAGCACAGTTAAGAGGCATGGGAGTAAAAATAAAAAAAGCCGTACAAAATATCAATAAGATTGAAAAAAACATACAGTCTTATGAAGTAAAACTTAAATCAAAATCTTTGCCGCAGAAAGAAAAAGATAAAATAGAAATAAAAATTAAACAGCTTCGCACGGAAGTGATCAACCTTATAATCGGGCTTAATCTCAATCAGGACAAAATCAAGAGGCTTATTAATAAAATAAAAACCACGGCGCAGAAACTCAATGAGATTAAAGACGAACTGAGAAGGTTTGAAAGAAAATATAAAAATTCTCCGTCAAAAGTACAAAATTTATTTAAACAGTACAAAGCCGGCAAAATTAACGCTTCAGAATTTAAAAAGCAGACCGGCTCGCCGGTTTCAGCTATGGAAGAAGCGATGGAAAGCATACAAGGCGCTCTTGCAAAACAGGCAAATCTTAAAGAAGGTTTTGTGATTTCTCCAGAAGCCATGATAGAGACCGACAAAAAAATAAGAGATTTGGAAGAAATCATACACAGAGATAAAATGAAACTTATAGAAGCAAATTTCAGGCTTGTCGTTTCCATTGCAAAAAAGCACGTGGGCATAAGCAATCTGGAACTGTCGGATTTGATTCAGGAAGGTAATCTTGGGCTTTCAAAGGCCGTTGAAAAGTTCGAATGGAAACGCGGTTTTAAATTTTCGACTTATGCAACTTGGTGGATAAGACAGTCCATCAACCGCGCCATTGCCGATCAGGCAAGAACCATAAGAATTCCGGTTCATATGAAAGAGCTGATTTCAAAGCTTACAAAAGTAAAAAAGAAATACCAGCAGGACATAGGCAGAGAGCCGACCATTGAAGAATATTCAAAAGCTTTAAGACTTTCTACGGACAGAATAAGAAGAATCCTGAAAATGATGCAGGAACCCGTTTCACTTGCAACGCCGGTAGGCGAAGAAGAAGACTCGAGGCTTGAGGATTTTATAGAAGACCAGCACAGTCCCAGCCCTGTAGCCAAAACGCAGCAATACAGATTACAGCTTGAACTCCAAAAAGTGCTAAACTCCCTAACGCCAAGAGAAGCTGAAATTATAAGTTTAAGATACGGCATAGGCGTAGGATACCCCAGCACGCTTGAAGAGGTAGGCAAAAAGTTCGGCGTAACAAGAGAAAGAGTCAGACAAATAGAAGCCAAAGCCATCAGAAAGCTAAGACACCCCACCAGAAGCAAAACATTACGAGAATATCTTGATTAATTAACCTGACAAATATTAAAAAAGCCTCCGGAATCATAAATTCCAGAGGCTTTTTGCCTTTGTTGCGGTAAATTTCGTTCCTTTAGTCTTTGACGTTTCGCCGTTTGTCGTGGCCGTAAAATTCCCATCCTGTGGAGGGGTGGCAGCGCGAAGCGCTGACGGGGTGGTCATTAGACCTCTTTCCAAACCAAAAGGCAAAAAAAATGATAAACTAAGAGAATGGAAAAAATAGAGAGAGTATTAAAATTAAAGGCAAAAGATTTTAGAAGGATGGTAGGAGTAAAGAAAGAGACGTATAAAGAGATGTTAAAAGTGGTAAAAAGAGGGTACAAGAAAAAAAGGAAAAGAGGAGGAAGAAAGAGTAAATTAGAGGTGGAAGAGATGTTGCTGATGACGTTGGAATATTGGAGAGAATATAGGACATATTTTCATATAGGGATAAATTATGGAGTGAGTGAAAGTTGTGCATATAAGAAGATAAGGTTTGTAGAAGAAGAGTTAATAAAGAGTGAAAAGTTTAGATTAGGAGGAAAGAAAGAATTATTAGACTATACTTGACCCACAATTTTGTGAATAAACTCAGATATTCCGTTAGAACTAATAAAGAATAAAAGATTGAAAACACAATGAGTTATGCGAAATAAAAAAGGTCAAAAAAAGTATAGCGAAGAAAGGTAACAAATAGGCATTTCTAAAATATTGTTCGTCATGCCCGAAATTTGTAATCGGGCATTTTTACTAAAGAAGTTTTTGTTTTACGACGAACATGGATACCCGACAAAGACACTCGGGTATGACGACAAAGGAAAAAGATGTTTTTTAGAAAGCTCTAATAGAATTTTTGGGTTAAATGGTATTATTGTGGGTCAAGTATAGCTTTAAAAAGTGGGAATTAACGGCAACGACAAAATGGATTTCTACTTTTGTAGGATAACTTGACTGCTTTTTTTCATGCGTTTGTCGTAACAGACATATGAACTAATGGGACAATGTTAAGCTGTTTTGCTATAGAAAAAGAAATAATGCATTGTGTCATTAGTCTCACTTCCTTAAACAGTCTTTGACTGTCAGTATATCGTTGTCGTTGTCATTGCCTTTGTCGTTAATTACTAACTACTCATTACTAACTACTAATTATCTTTAAATGGGGGATGAAATGAAAGTATTGCTTATAAACGGAAGTCCAAGAGAAAAGGGCTGTACATACACTGCTCTTGCGGAAGTAACAAAAACGCTCAATGAAGAAGGAATAGAAACAGAGATTTTTCACATAGGAAATAAAGCCGTACAAGGCTGCACGGCATGTAGAAAATGTGCCGCCGGGTCGAGGCGGTGCGTTTTCAATGACGGCGTAAACGAAATACTTAAAAACGCTGCGGAAATTGACGGGCTTATCGTCGGTTCTCCCGTACATTATGCTTCTGCAACCGGAGCAATAAGCGCTTTTCTGGACAGAATGTTTTACGCCAGCGCAGGAGCTTTCGCATACAAGCCCGGCGCTTCGGTAGTATGTGCAAGACGCGCCGGAACTACTGCCGCTTTAGACCAACTGAACAAATATTTTGCCATAGCCGAAATGCCTGTGGTCTCTTCGCAGTATTGGAACATGGTACACGGAGCTGTTGCGGAAGACGTTTTAAAAGATTTGGAAGGAATGCAGGTAATGCGCGTTTTGGGAAGAAATATGGCATGGATGTTAAAATGCTTTGAAACCGGCAAAAAAGCCGGAATACAAACGCCAAAACCGGAACCCAAACGCGAACGCACGAATTTCATATAAAAATAATTGGCGTTCTCTAAAAACCTAAAAAAATTCAAATTAAAAGATTCGTCATCAACCCACTTGAATTTTCTGCCACCCATGCCGTTATTGCGAACTTATAAAATTCTGTAATTCCTCTGTAGCCTGCCCCCGAGGGCAGCTAGAAAAGTTTTTGCAGGACTATTTTTTTTACTATTTCTTCCACTTGTCTTTTGGGCATGGCGAAAGCGGTTTTTATGAAAAAGTCCGGGGTCAAATCTTTGAGCTTGCATATTTTGGTGTACTTGTTGGCGTTTGAAGTTTTTATTTCCGAAATGTCGGTGCTGTCTGTAAAAACTATGAAACTTTGTATGAACGGCCTGTATACTTCTTCGTGTTTCGGATAGCCTTCTTCTTTTAAAATTTTTTCCATTCTTTTGCTTACCTGTTTAAACTGGTTTTCGGACTGTTCGAAAAGGTTTCTTCTTTTTGTGGACACTTTTTCGATCCCGTTTACGACAATTTTCATCGGCTCGTTTATGCTGCCGTACACTTTGGCGTTCGGAAAATATTTTGTCTCAAAAACCATTATCGCAAACGGAAGCGGAACGTTTGTAAAAGCTATGGCGTCTATCTCCTGTCCGTTTATGACTATATTAGATTTAGGTTCATATGGCGCTCCGAGAAAAATTTTTGTCATGGTTTGAAGTTTTGTTTTTACTTCGTCTTCAAAAAGTCTTCCCGCTCCTTTTTCATCTTCAGATGACAATATTTCTGTCAAAAGCGTATTTTCGGATTGAAGCTGTTTAAGTTTTTTTGTATTGTCGTCTTTTGAATTTAAAGCTTTCTTGACTTTTATGACAAGTTCCGTTTCCGTTACGGGCTTTGACATGAAATCTATTATATACTCTCCGGCAGAATCCGTAACGGCCTGTCCGTAAGTTTTCTCCATAGCGCTCAGAAGAATGACCGGAAGCGTCGGCGCATATTTTTTGATGTCGGGCAAAATATCAAGGCCCGTTTCACCCAGCCCGAAATGTATGTCTAAAATAAGAAGATCCAACTTCTGAGGATTGTTTAAAAGATACCTTTTTATTTCAACCGTGTTTGAAAATTGAAATATTTCCGTATCTTTAAAGTGTTTGCGTATGGTTCTTTCCAAAGAAGCGCGCACGCCTGCATCGTCGTCGGTCAAAGCTATAAACTTTTTTTCGTCCGCCATATTTCCTCCCGTCAAGCAAAGTTTGTTTTATTGATTATCGACAGTACTGCCTGAAAAATCTTTTATCACTTGCCGTGCGTAATCGCATAAACGGGTATGTGTATTTCGGTTTCCAATCCGTTTTCCCCGGCAATCCTTATATTTCGCGCCGTAACGTATCCGTCGAGAATTTTTATAAAATTTTTGGTTATCATCGTCCCTTCGCCCATTCTGTTTCCTTTTGAACTTTCTATTGAAATTTTATAGATTTTCGAAAGTTTATCTTTCGAAAGGCCGCCGGCATTATCGTACACAGCAACGCAAAGGCGCCCGTCGGCAACGGAAAATTTTATGCCCAAAACAGCCTTAAAATCCGGTATCAGTACTTTTTTCTGCAAAGCGTAAACGGAATTGTCCAAAATATTGTTGAAAGCCGTAAAAAACAGTTTATTTATTCTGCAATATTTTTTGTCCGTATCGGACATGTGTTCATATTCGAAATTTATGTACGAAGACGTTTTCTGTTTGAGCGCGTCTATAATGTTTGTAATGGTTTCCATTATTTCTTCCAGAGAATATTCGCCAAGCCTGCCGCTTGTAATTTCTTCCACGTAAGAACGCATGGCTTTCTGGCTTTCCAGTATGGAATTGCTGTACGGTTTTACGACATTGTCGTAGATTTCCACTAAAAGTTCGTCCATGCCGGTTTTAGATTTTTCAAGCTGGTTTACCAAATCGTGTCTGGCGCTTCTTAAAAATGCCACGGTATTGTCTGACCAGCTTAACTCAAGAACCTGCAACCGCTGTCTTTGCGCGTCAAAAGATTCCGAAATCTGTTCCACGGTTTGCTTTTTGATCAGTTCGTCGCTAAGAGTGAGAGTTTCGGTAACCCTGTTATTTCTGCGGTCAATAAGTATAAATATTATCAGCATGATAAAAAGCCATACCAGCGTTTCCGGGCTTGCTTTGCCGCTCGAAAAAGTTTTGTAATATCTTACGGGGGTAACTCCGGTAATCGTTACGAGAATATACATATATATAACCGCCAGCGCAGCGGAAAAACAAAAAACGTCGGCAAGAAAATATTTTATTCCTACATCCATATTTTTAATATAAAAATTATCTTTTATGTTCGGGTCAATGCCGGCAAACGCCGAATCTTCGTCTTCTTGGAAAAATATTTTTAGCACTATAAAAACCGCGATAACCGCCAAAGGCAGCATGATCATTTCAAGGAAAACATAATCTCTGAGCGAATAAATAGAAATATTTTCAATAACGCCCGTAAAAATTTTCAGTGAAATTGCTTTAATTTTAAAAAGATACGTTATTGCCAGCACGAGAAATATCAATATTTCCGTCCCGCCGAAATTTTTAAGCATTATCGAATGCCATGTCAGTTTTTTTTCTTCGATTTTTTCATGATAAGCAAGTGTCAGCGTTTTTATATTGAATTTAAATATCGTAAGACATATAGCGATCCCGAAAAAAGCCGTAAGAACTTTGTCCGGTATTTCGATGAAAGTTTCCGCGACATAATTCGTAAAAAGTCCAAGTCTTCCCGTGTCTATCACGCCGAAAACTTCCCTGAACAGCTGCGCAAAATAAATCGAGTACGGCCTGTCAAAAGAAAAGTCCCGAAAGATAAAGCTTCTGACGACTGAAGAAAACAGCGCGGTCAAGAGGCCTCCTCCTATTCCGGCAAACAGGATAAATTTTACCGCTGACATCAAATTGGTTTTAAGATTGGTTTTCAAACTGTAATTGGCGGTTTTTAAAATTTCAAGGTTTCCGCTTTCGCTTAAAAAACCCCAGTAAAAAGCGCCGGTGATATTTACGACCGCAAGATAAATAAAATGGGGAGAAGTGATATTTGAAAGAAGTATGGCCGTTGACAAAGCCACAAGCATGCCCCACGCGCTTCCCAAAACCATTGCCGCGACAAAAGTGCCAAGCATATCAAAATACAAAAATTTATAGCTGTTTTCATATACGAAAGTATGCCCGGCCCAGTTCAGCAGTATCGAAAACGCCGCAATAAGAAAAAAGTATTTCTTACTGTCAACGCTCCAGTAAATATCGGATAATATTTTGGGAATTTTCATAACATATATAATATTATTAATCAGTTTTATTTACAAGGCCTTTGCAGGCGCTTGCACGGCAGCTTTTGCAGGCGGCAAAAAGCGAAAAGGCAAAATGGATTCCCGATAAAAACTTTCGGGAATGACAAACGAGTGAACTCATTTTTGTCGTCATGCCCGAAGTTCTCGGAAATGCTGTAATTCTTTTGAAGCCAAATATTCCATTAGAGATTTCTAAAAACCATTTTTTTCTTTGTCGTCATCCCCGAGTGTCTTTGTCGGGGATCCATTTTCGTCGTAAAACAAAAACTTCTTTAGTAAAAATGCCCGATTACAAATTTCGGGCATGACGAACAGTATTTTGAAAAAACCTATTTATTACCTTTCATTCCTATACTTTTTTTGACCTTTTTTATTTTG
>JAISDI010000069.1 GCA_031264895.1 Endomicrobium sp.
TGTTTCTATAAGGATACAAAGGGGTAATCGTGCGGAAAATTTTAAAAATTTCAATATTTTTGTGCATATCTGTTTTTTTTATGGCCGTTAATTTGCATGCACAAACATCAATTACAAATGAAACGGGTTTATATCAGGCAATATCCGCTAAAGACGACGATCTTTTAATTCAAGGCGGGTTTGCTTTAAATAATACCGTAAATATTTCAAATTATCCGTCGCATTTGTTTATGCGCGCTGCGTCTGTGCCGACAAGTTTTTCCGGAAATTCTTCCACTATGGTATTTGACGTTTCAGGGTCTTCGGTAAGTTTTGAGAATATCGGTTTTAAAAATATGCAGGGGAATGTTTTCATTAAATCCGAAAATTCAACTTTGAATTTTGAAAATGCCGCATTCGAAAACAATGATTCCGGCTATGATTATTCCGCTTTTGTTTTTAATGAAGGTTCAAAAGTCAATTTTAGCGGAGAAACGGTATTTGCATTCAATAAAGGTTTCTACGGCGGCGGATTTTATGCCGAGGGAGTGGAAATGGAGTTTAACGGTAAAACCGTGTTTGAAAATAATCAATCGATGTCTGCCGGCGGCGGGTTTGTTTCGCAGTGGTCGCTTAATACTCTTGAACGTTCAGTAATAAATTTTAATGACGAAGTAATATTTGCTTCAAATACCGCTTCTTTGTCCGGCGGAGCTTTTTTTGCTACCACAAGCGACATCAATTTTAATAATTCCGCAACGTTTCAAAATAATAAATCCGGCAGCGAAGGCGGCGCGGCTCTTATTTCCGGCGCTTCGGTAAATTTTAACGGATTTACGTTATTTGAAAAAAATCAAGCGTCCGGCAACGGCGGCGCTTTAGCTGTAAATACGGACATCTTGTATACGGTCAATTTATCGGCAGTGTCGGAGTTTAAAGAAAACGAAGCAGGCGGAGCGGGCGGCGCGATATACGTTAAAGAGTCTGTTGTAACTCTTCAAAATGCAAGTTTTACAAATAATAAAGCCGCTGCAGGCGGCGCGGTTTTTCTGGTTGGAGATGCAGATTATGAAAGTTATGCCCAGCTAAATATCAACACGGTTAACAACGGCGCTACAGACAACAAAACCGTTTTTCAGGGCAATACGGCGGGCGGCGTTTCAAACGCTTTGCATCTTGCCGAATATTCTTCTGTAACTTTTATAACTGCTTCCGGTGCGGCAGTTGAAATGTATGACGGAATTAAATCAGGAACTGATACGGCTTTTATGATTGTAAGCGGAGCGGGAAATTTCAATCTTTACGCGGACGCTGACATTTATAATCTTGATTTGAAAAGCGGAGTTTTTAACCTGAGCGCGTCAAATAAGCTTGACGTCGTAAATCTGAATGCAGATAAAGATTCGGTTTTAAATATGAAAAATTCGTCGGTTTCAAATGTGATAAACGTTAAAAATTTTAATTTTAACGGGACTTTAAAAGTCGACGGCGGCGAAGAAGATAACAGCGGAGACAAAATTGTCGCTGAAAATGTTTTTTTGGGCGCTGACAGCAAGCTTGACATACAAACCGACGCGGCTGTTACTGCCGAAAAAAATTACAGAAAAAGATACTATAAAACATTGGAGTATGCGGTACGGGTCGGCTCTTTCAGCGCTATAACGCTCAATGATGGTTTATCTTTGTCGGCATTGAGTATTGGCAGTGAAGTTTTTTACGGAGATAATTGGCTGACGGTATCTTTAACGGGAAATGACATATCTACAAAATTTTCCAAAATTTCCGGCCTCTCTTATAATCAGTTACAGGTTGCGGAAACGTTTGATAAAATTTCATCATCGCAAACTATAAGCGCCGACTTGGATGAACGTATTGCCGAAATAGACGCTTTCGGGACGGACGATATTAAAAAATCTGCTCTTTTTGACGTTTCCGGATATTTTCTTGCAAACGTTATAAGAAGCGCGGCTGTCGGAAGCGAAAAACAGGAAATTTATAACAGGATCAGATATCAGGATATGAATGCGCATAATCTTTGCGGAATATGGGCGCAGGCAAGGGCTCAAAGCAGCGAAATTTATGAAGATGAAAATTCAAGAAACAAATATAAAGACTATGCGGCAGGCGCTCTTGCCGGATGGGACATGATGTTTGATAAAAGCGGTTTCCTTTTAGGAATTTACGGGAAATACGATAAACATGAAATCAAGCAGGATTTACGAAACGAAGCGACTCTTGAAGAGTCCGGCGGAGGCATTTATGCCGGCGTACTTAAAGACGATTGGGAAATAAAAACTTTAATATCCGCAAGCGCGGACAATTTTGTTACTTCAAGATACGTAACTTTTGCCAACAGAACGGCTAAAGCCGAATTTTCCGCCGTAACCGTTGCAGCGGATTTTGAGGGCGCAATAAGAGCTTACGTTACCGAGGACATTCTTTTTAGGCCTTTTGTGGGGATCGAATTTAAAAATACCGCTTATGAATCTTTTACCGAAAAAAATGCCGGAGACTTATCTTTAAACGTTAATGACGGAAACTATTCCAGAAGTTCGGCGCGCATAGGGCTTGGCATTGGAAGCGACGAGGATGTTACGTTCGAATGGTATGCCGCGGTTGAAGGAAAATATCTTTTAACGCCGGAAACGCCTGAAATAACTTCTTCTTTTATCGCCGCTCCGGAGACGTTTAAAAGTAAGGGAGCAAGAGAAGGAAGCACGATAATAGGGTTAGGCGCGGGCGCGTCTTACAGATTATTTAATATTTTTAAAATCTTTATGAGCGCAAGCTATCAGTATGCCGACGGCTACCAAAACATTTACGGCACAGCAGGCCTAAGATGTATGTTTGGGTCTTTGTAGACGGCAAACTAGCCCTTGCAGGTGGGTGCTAGCGCACGGCAAACTAGCCTTTGCAGGCGGCCAAAGACTTTGCGTGTCGCGTTTATGGTCTGCCGTTAAGAACGGCTTTAGTCAGGGGTATTTTCGGTACCCCTGAACCCCACGACTCACTTTTTGCAGTCGGTCAAAAAGTAAGCAAAAACCCTTGCCGCTGAAAGCATTCGCAAAAGATTTTTGAAGCAAATTCGGAACTCGCGGCATAAAGACTTAAGAGGAATGCCGCTCAAA
>JAISDI010000126.1 GCA_031264895.1 Endomicrobium sp.
TTACAGAGCCATAAAAAAAGAAGGTTTTGTTCTGGCAATGATAAAACCGCAATTTGAACTGGAACCTTTCGAAATCAAAAAAGGCGTAGTAAGAGACGAAAAACTAAGACAAAAAGCCATAAATAAAATCAAAACTTTTGCCTTGACGCAAGGTTTCAAAATAATCTCCGAGTCCGACTCCGCCATAAAAGGCCCTAAAGGCAATCTTGAACATTTTGTCCTATTACAAAAATAAAGTTTATTTTTAGCTTTACAATTTAATATAATTATTTCATGAAACTTTATCATGGAAGCAACCAAATCATACTTCAGCCCAGATTGCTAAAACCTACTCATCCGATGGATTTTGGACAAGGCTTTTATACCACAACAAATTATGCTCAGGCAGCCGCCTTTGCAAAAAAAATTGTCAAATGGAGAGGCGGTACGGAAACGGTAAGCATATACGAGCTTGGAAAAGTTCCGTTAAATTTCAAAATAATACATTTTAAATATCCCAACAAAAAATGGCTGGATTTTGTCGTAAATAACCGTTTAGGTAAAGATGTTTCCGAAAAAGTTGATATTATTACAGGGCCTGTTGCCAATGACGATGTTTACGGAGTGGTCGAAAGCTATGAAATGGGCGACTATACGGAGCAAGAGGCCTTGAAACGTTTAAAAGTAAAAAAGTTATTTAATCAATATGTTTTCAAAACGCAGGAAGCCGTAAATCTGTTAAAATTTTTGGGAGGCGAAAATGCCGGTATCTAATAAAAAATATTCAATTATTCTTTGGCGGATTTCCCGGCAGTTGACGGAACTTATAATGAAATCTTATAAAATAAATTTCAAGCAGGCGGTAAAATTATTATTTACTTCAAAAACTTATGCAATGCTTGAAGACGAAAGTAATAAACTTTGGCATTTCAGCGCTTTGTTCTTATTTAAAGTTTTAGATAATGAACAAAAAACAGGATTATTTGAAATGCCGGAGGTAATACTTTGAAGAATATAGAAAAATATACACTGCTTTTGCTGGAAAAATACAGAATGCTTTCCGGCCTAAATGCAATTGCAGTTTATGAACTTTTCGAAAAAAAAGGTATCTTTGATTATATTGACGATACGTTTGAGGCCATACATACGCAGGACACTAATTTAATAGTCAATGAAATCGATGAAATTATCAAAAAAAAGAGTGGGACAAAATATAAAAAACCAAAAAATAGAACATTTCAAAAATCTTTTCAATAAAAAAAACAGCTTATAAAATTAGTGTAAATCCATATTTTATATAACTTTCTTGGAATATATTCCGGAAAAGTTATGACAATATTGGAATTTGAATATAAAACTTTAAGGCATTTCATATTGTAAATTACGTTATAAAAGCTTTGGCAGCGTTGTGTACTATATCGTATTTTTTGGTATAATCTAAAAATTAATAATATTAAATAATATTTATTTTGAGGGAAAATCATGACAGATTACAATCATTCTGAAGTTGAAAAAAAATGGCAGCAGAAGTGGAGCGATAACGGGACTTTTAAAGCATCGGAACAATACGGAAAAGAGAAATATTATTGTCTCGTAATGCTTCCTTATCCTTCGGGAAACTCGCATATGGGGCATGTTCGCAATTACAGTATCGGAGACGTTTTTGCGCGTTTTCATAAAATGAAAGGTAAAAACGTCATGCATCCTATGGGATGGGACGCTTTTGGGCTTCCTGCGGAAAACGCCGCGATCAAAAATAAAATTCATCCTGCCAAATGGACAAAACAAAATATAGCCCGTATGAGAGAACAGTTTAAAGTTCTCGGAATTTCTTACGATTGGGACAGGGAAATAGCGTCGTGCGATCCGGATTATTATAAATGGAATCAATGGCTTTTTATAAAAATGTGGGAAAAAGGGCTGGTGTTTAGGAAAAAGGCGAATGTAAACTGGTGTCCGTCGTGCAATACGGTTCTTGCAAACGAACAGGTTTCCGAAGGCGTATGCTGGAGATGCAAAAGTCATACTGAGCATAGAGATTTGGCGCAGTGGTTTATAAAAATTACCGATTATGCCGACGAACTTTTAGAAGGCCACAAACAGCTTTCCGGCTGGCCGGAACAGGTTTTGTCTATGCAGAAAAACTGGATAGGAAAATCTTACGGCGCAGAAGTTGATTTTTCAATAAGCGCTTCAGACAAAAAGCTAAAAATATTTACAACTCGTCCGGATACGCTTTTTGGGGCGACTTTTATGGTTGTTGCGCCCGAACATGAGATAATAAAAGAACTTCAGCCCAAGATAAAAAATTGGGACGAAGTCGCAAAATATATAATAGAAAGCGGGAAAAAATCAAATATAGAAAGATCTTCAAGCAAAGAGAAAACCGGCGTAAAACTTGAAGGCGTAAACGCCGTAAATCCCGTAAACGCAAAAGAAATACCTATATTTGTTGCGGATTACGTTTTGACGGGATACGGAACCGGCGCCATCATGGCCGTTCCAGCTCATGATCAGAGAGATTGGGATTTTGCAAAAAAATATAATATTGAAATTATTGAAGTAATCAAAGGCGAAAAATCGGACATAACAAAACAGGCATACGAAGATGAAGGCTCGCTTGTAAATTCCGGACAGTTCAACGGCATAAAATCTGAGGAAGCTTTTGACATAGTTTCAAAATGGGTTGAAGAACAGGGTTTCGGAAAGAAAACGGTTAACTTTAAATTGAAAGACTGGCTAATTTCAAGACAGAGATACTGGGGAACGCCTATCCCGATGATACATTGCGAAAATTGCGGAACGGTTCCGGTTCCTGAAAAAGATTTGCCCGTAACACTTCCCGAAGATGTCGAATTTACCGGCGAAGGCGAATCTCCGTTAAAGTCCAGCAGTGCTTTTGTGAACGTAAAATGCCCGAAATGCGCAGGCGACGCCAAACGTGAAACCGATACGATGGACACTTTTGTAGATTCTTCGTGGTATTATGCAAGATATTGCGACGCGCATAATGATAATGTTCCTTTTGACAGCGCAAAAGGAAATTACTGGATGCCTATAGACCAATACATAGGCGGAATAGAACATGCGTGTATGCACTTGATATATTCGCGGTTTTGGTATAAAGTCATGAGGGATTTGGGCATGGTTTCAACCGACGAGCCGTTTATTAACTTGTTAACTCAGGGAATGGTTACGCTAGGCGGAAGCGCTATGTCAAAATCAAAAGGAAACATAGTCAGTCCGGACGAAATAGTAGAAAAATACGGCGCGGACACAGCAAGGCTTTTTATTTTGTTTGCCGCTCCTCCGCAAAAACAGCTGGATTGGTCACCCGACGGAATTGAAGGCTGCCGGAGATTTATTAACAGAATCTGGAGACTTTACGATTTGGTAAATACAAAATCGCAAAATTCGGCGGCGGATAAAGATAAAACGGAAATACTGAGAATAATGCATAGTACTATAAAAAAAGTTACCTGCGACATAGAAAAAGAATTCCAGTTTAATACGGCGATTTCGTCGGTTATGGAACTTGTAAACGCATTATACGCTTACAAATATCACGGAAATGACGGCGGTATATCGCTTGAAGCTTATAAAACTGCCGTTCTTTTGATGGCTCCTTTTACTCCGCATTTATGCGAAGAGGTATGGGAAAAACTCGGCAATAAAGATTTCGTATCTTCACACAAATGGCCTGAATTTGACGAAAAGTTAATTGAACGCGACATCGTTGAAATACCGGTGCAGATAAACGGAAAGCTTAAAGGGAAAATCATTGTTTCTGTAGAATCCGGCGAAGACGAAGTCAAAAAAATTGTCATGTCCGACGAAAAAATATCGCAAAATCTCGCAGGCAAACAGATAATAAAATTCATATATGTAAAAAATAAGATTGTTACGCTTGTTATAAAATAGGAGGAGTAATGAAAAAGATTTTATTTTGCGCGTTTTCTGCGTTTTTGTTAATGTCGTGTGCGGGCATTTATGACCCTGCCCCGCAGCTTTTGCCGGAACACATAAGAAAGGTTTACGTAAAGCCTATAATAAACAATACGAACCAGTACGGGCTTGAGGCAAAATTTACAAATGCCATTGTAGACGAAATTTTAAGGGATGGCAGGCTTTCTTTGGTAAATTCCGCAGACGAAGCCGACGGAGTGTTGACGGGAACGATAAAAAAATATATTTTACAGCCTTTGACATACGACGCCAACATGGTTACCGAGCAATACAAACTCTGGATCATAACAAGCGTTTCGCTTGTCGACAGGGAAAATAACGTTACCCTCTGGACTGAACCGAATCTTGAAGGCATACAGATTTATCTTGACGCCACAAAGAGAAGAAGTTCAATGTCTTCCAGCTCTATGGGCGGAAACTTTGACGACAGCGAAGGCATGACCGAAGAAGAAGCAAGAGAACTTATCTGGGAAAAACTGTCGCGCAATATAGTAAAACGCACTATTAAAGGTTTTGGTTCCGTCAGCAGCGCTTCCGAAAAAAAGGTGCCGAATTAATAAAAATGGCGTTTATAAAATTTCAGGATTTTAATAAACTTATATCTTCAAAAAAATCTTCCTCCGTATATTTGTTTGCGGGGGAAGAATCTTATCTTATAGATTCATGCCTGAAAAAGCTAAGCTTAGCTCTATCCGTAGACGATTTAAACAGAGAAGTCTTTTATGCTTCAGATTCGTCTGCGGAAGATATTTTAAATGCCGTGCAGACTCTTCCTTTCCTGAGCGAAAAAAGAGTAGTTATCGTAAAAGCCGTCAATAAAATGAAAGCTGTCGACGCAGAAAGGCTTTCGGATTATCTTTCGAATGTCATCGATACGTCCTGTTTGATACTTTTATATCCCGACAACTATAAAAAAGAAACAATAGCAAAAAGAAAAGAATTGATAGGCGAATGCTCGTCATCAAAAAACTGTGTGGCCGTCGATTGCCGCAAACAGTACGAAAGCGAAGTAAAAGAGTTCATCAAATCGGAATTTACGGCAAAAGGTAAAAGCGTTTCTTTTGATGTAATTTCGAAAATAATAGATGAAAACGGCGCTGATTTAATGAATATTTCAAATGAAATAGAAAAATTGTGCCTCTTTGCCGGAAAAAACAAAAAAGCCGTTACCGAAGACGACATAGAACAAACGAGCGGTTATACGAAAGAAGCCAATGTCTATGCTCTGGCTTCGGAAATCGAAAGTAAAAATATAAAAAAAGCCATGTTTATTTTGGAAAAGCTTCTTGCCGAAGGTGGCGACTCGGTCATGATATTATCGACAATATCGTCGACCGTAAGAAAACTCTTAAACGCCAAAAGCATGATCGAAGAAAAAGGAATGTCAAATACTGAAACCGCCGCCGCCCTGAGAATCCATAATTATTTTGCAAAAGCTTTCTTTTCAAATCTGACAAAACACAGCATAAAAAATCTCAAATCCTCATTAAAAGTAATACTAAAAGCCGACACTGCAATCAAAACCGGTGCCTCAGACGCAATATCTTCTCTTGAAAAAATCATCCTATCAGTTTGCAGATAATTTTTATAGACATAAAAAGCTGAAACAAACCCAGCATTGACCGATAGACAGCAAAAAGGCAACGGAAAATACCCCGTTAGCGCTTTTGGTATAAACCCAAAAATTCCATTAGAGCTTTTTAAAAACTATCTTTTTTCCTTTGTCGTCATCCCCGAGTGTCTTTGTCGGGGATCCATTTTGCCGTTTTGCTGTTCGCCGTAATTCCCACTTTTTAAAGGGGGTGGACGGAGACAATGTCTCCGGACGGGGGATTTGCCGTATGCGCAAGGTTCTAAATTTCATG
>JAISDI010000091.1 GCA_031264895.1 Endomicrobium sp.
TCATTCCCGAAAGTTGTTATCGGGAATCCATTTTGTCGTCGTAAATTCCCCTTTTGTAAAAATGAGTGGCAGACTCGAAGAGTCTGAGGGGGTATTTTGCAAAGCACTGACGGGGGTAGTCGTTTTTGCCGTTATGTCGTTGCCTTTGCCGTTAATTACTAATTACTCACTACTCATTACTAATTATCTTTATTAAGGATTTGTCTCATGAAGCGTCTTCTAAAATTACTATTATCGGCATTTTTACCGGTATTTATTTTTGCGGCTGTCTCGTATACCGGGCCTCGTCCCAATTATCCAGCGCCCTCAAGCAGCGGCCGAATGTTAAGAGCCTTTCCCGGAAATTTTACAAAACCTTCTCCGGGCGGCGCGGCAAGTTTAAGAAATTATACCTCCGTAATGCCCGCCGCAAGGCTTGACTCGTCTTTTTCTTCAAACTCTCCATATCCTACAAATAAATGGTACACTTCGCTTTTTACTAACCCTCTTGAGAGTACAGCTCAGGATTCTTCAAGAATAGGAAACAGAGTAGCTCCTACGCCTATGCTGCTGATTTATGATACAAGATTTCCTTATGGCTGGGATGAAGCGCCCTCTACGTGGGGCGGAGCCGGAGCAGGATATTCTTTAGGCGGTCAATTGATAAGCGCAAACGGCTCAAATGAAATGTATGCGCAAAATCTTTTGCCTTTGGCAGTTCAAGGTTCAACGCTGCAGGGGGTAGACGGAATAGATGATTCGTCTGTTATTTGGGCAAACGAAATAAAAATAAAAGGACATTCGGATTGGTCGGTAACAACCGTTTTGGAAGACAAAAACAATTCCGCAAATAAAATGACCACGACTTTCGGAAAAGGTTTTGCGTTTACTTACAATTATTTCTCTGCGAATATTACTCCCAGACTTCGTTTTAAATTTACGGAAACTGCTGGCGACCTTACTTGTTATACTAATAATAACGGGACAATGACTAATGTGAATCCTTCGGGTGCAAGCACGAGCGTATCTGCAGATTGTTTAATGTTAAAAATGCGTGTAAGTCAATCCGACGCAGGCAATTTTATAAATACAAACGGCGATTCATATCAGTATTTCGGGGTATACGCTCCATCCGGCTCAACATTTCACATAAGCAAGTATCAGTGGGGGTACTGGAAAACGGTTTATGTAAACGTAACTTTTCCGACTTCTGCCGTAAACGAAAGCGACAGATATTTGTCCATAGCTCTTTTAAAATCGCCTTCTGCAACAGCCGATGACACGGGAGCTTTTAATTTGTTTAAAGAATATTACAAGTACGCATACAATTTTATTACGGATACACAGGTAAGCTGGACTTATAATAATGACGCAACGCTTACCACGACGTTTAATTTTACTCTTACTCCAAAAAGAACCGACCATGCAGGTTATGCTGCAAACCAAACTATTTTTGCATTATATCCTCATCATTATAAAAATTTGTCAAATTCTTTAGGCGGCCAAATCAATCAATATTCGTCAATAAGAGGAACGCTGAAAGCATACGCCGGCAGTTCTTTTCAAACAAAACACAATTTTAACGGCATAGTGCCGTTTTTGAGTTATGAAGTTTCTTCCGCAACGGCTGCGGCAAAATTGCAGACTTACATGGATTACGATAAAGATTTTGAACCTGCAAACGCGCGCATAGAAGGCGGATGGAAAGGCAATTCAAACACTTATTATCACGGAAAAGCCGTTTCAAGAGCGGCAAATTTAATTCCGATTTTTCATCAATACGGGGGGGGGTATACCGCCTACCGCGATTCTATGATAAATAAGTTAAGAACGGAACTTGCAACTTGGTATTCCGGAACAAATAGCAGTAAAAATTTCGGTTACGACGCGGCTTGGGGCGGAATTATAGGTTCGAACCCTATGGGTAACATCGTTAATGCTAACGATTTTGGCGCAAGCAGATTCAATGACCATCATTTTCATTATGGATATTTTGTTTACGCTTCGGCAATACTTGCCATATACGACCCGTCTTTTGCCGAAAGTTCTCAATACAAAGGCATGGTGGATCTGATTGTCAAAGAATATGCCAACCCCACTAGAAACGACGCAAGTTTTCCGTTCCTAAGAAATTTTGACGTGTATGAAGGGCATTCTTACGCCAACGGCAGAGGCGGCGGAGACGGATGGTTTGGCAATGACGAAGAATCGACTTCGGAATCGATGAACTCTTGGGCGGCGGTGTATTTGTGGGGGCTTGCAACAAATAATACGAATTTAATGAATTTGGGCGTTTACGGATATACTACCCAGTATGAAGCCACAAAAAGTTATTACTTTAATACGGATAACGATATCTGGACAACGCCTCCTTTTAATCATAAAAGTATCGGTATGCTTTTTGACAGTAAATTTAGCTGGAGTTTATGGTGGGATCCACAAATTACGCAGACGGTAATGGGCATTCAGGTTTTGCCTCTTACTCCGTCTATGTTGTATTGGGGTTATGATACAAGTTATGCGCAGAGTTTTTACAATGAAATGTGGACTGGGCGTAGCGCTTCCCACAATAATCTTTGGCGCGATGTTTGGTTGAGACATGAGGCTCTTTTTGACGCCCCGAAGGCTCTGGCAGACTGGGACAGCGCAAGTCTGCCGACAAATTTTCCGGATACTTTTAACACAGGTATCGGAGACGACGGAAGCAGTATGAGTTTTTCTTATCATTTCATAAATTTTTTTAACGCTATGGGTACGGTCGACACCGGATATTATGCCGACGAACCGTCGTTTCTTGTCATGAATAAAAACGGAACCAGAACTTTTATAGCGTACAATCCGGACAAAACAAATTCTAAAACCGTGCGCTTTCACGCAAGAGCTGCCTCTCCCTCTGTTCCTAACGGCGGTATGATGACGGTGCCTGCGGGCGCAATGGCGCAGACTACGGATTTTACAAGCTTTAAATATTCTTTGACAGATACGACGCCGTATGAAGCAAATCAGAGTTCAAATACTGAAAACGACGTTTACAGCATTTATTCGGATAATTTTTTGGGCGCAGTTGTGGGCGGAAACTCTTATAATGACAATATTTCTCAGGATTCATGGGAAAATACGATAAACTTTAATTCGTCAGTTTCTCTTACAAATGCTTTTGAAGGCGAAAATTATTTGTCCGCCGTAAGAACCAATGCCGACTGGGGAGGATGGGGATTTAGATTTGTCGTAGGAGCGCAGGATATGTCCGCTTATTACGGCGGGAAAATAGAGGTCAGTCTGCGCATAAACTCAGCTTCGACCGTTGCCGGAAATTTTGAAATAGGTTTTGAAACTTTAAGCGGACAAATTTGGTTTCCTCTGTCAAGTTTGGGCTTTGACCAATCTTTGACCGGTTGGCAGACTATTTCCATACCTTTAAATAATGGTTCAAGTTCTCTGATAACTTCCGGAAATTTGGGTTTTGTTACGCTTCCTTTTATCATGAGACATAATTCCGGCAGTTCCCAAAGTCAATGGGGTATTTCCGTTGACATAGATTCAATTTTATGGAAAAAAGCCGGCCCGCTGGCTTATTTTTCAGCCGGCCTGAAAAACCGTTCGGACGGTCTTGCGGTTTCGTCAATAACGTGGACAGCTGAGGATTACAGACAGGAAAATGCGGTTTCCCTGCAATATATTGAAATAGGTTTAAACAATGTTGAAGGAAACAAATGGGGAATTCAAGTGTATACCGACAATAAATCGTCAGTTACGGTTTCAGAATTTGCCTATGCCGGAGAAATTACAAGCATTACGGTTTCAGGCCTTGTAAATGCAAACCGCCCAACCTTTGCAATGCTTCCAATGAGGTGGCGCCCCGCTCCTTCGACAATTATTGACGATGAGATTCTCTGGGATGAACCGTGGAAAGATTTCAGGGATATATGGGCTTTCAACAATGAGACCGGACTGAAGAAAGGCAGCGACGAAATAAAATTTCTTGACAGAAGAGGATTCAGATGGAATGCCGCTGATTACGGTGCGCTGCCCGAAGATAAAAAAATAAGATTATACTTCATAACAGATTTCAAAAATGCCGGCCGCTTTTCATATAAAGCAAACATAATAATAGAATACTTTAACGAATAATTAGTAATTAGTAATGAGTAATGAGTAATTAACGACAAAAGCAACGGCAAAAACGACTACCCCGTCAGGCAAGCCGGCCACCCTTCACAGAAGGGGATCCGTGTTAAATACAAATCAGTGAGTTGCAACGACACAACAATAAACATTATATCTTAGGAAACACTTTTGTCTTTTGTCGTTCTGCCGTTAATTACTAACTACTAATTACTCATTACTAATTATTCGTTAAAAGAGGGGTGAAATGAACAAATTCACTGTATCTCAAGACAAAAGAACAGTCTTTATAATGGGCGCGGGCGCCAGTAAAGATGACGGCATTGCCGTACAGAACGAGATTTTGGATAAAATAGTTAAAGGCAAATTTTCGTTCCCTTCCGAAAGAGAAGATTCCGTTACGTTTAAAGAATATACTAGAATTTCGTCGAACATAAACGAGCTGGTCAACGGCATTTTTGCAAAAGACGCAAAAGAAATGCTCAGTCTTGAAAGCCTTTTTAATATTCTGGAAACGGCGCTTGATAAAAGAGAAAATCTGGGGAATCTTGAATTAAAGAAAATAAGGCTTTATTATGCAGATTTGATAAGAGGCATAATGTATGCCACCAGAATCGATTCAAAACTTGAAGAGCATAAAGTTGAAAATTTTCTTACCGGCAAAAAACAGCCAAAAAGTCCTTATACCGAAATGGGAATTAAGCTCTATAAAAACTATGATCACGAAAAAATAAATTTCTCTTTTGTAAATTTCAATTATGATATATGTCTGGACAGGGTTTTATTGTCCATGCACAAAAAGAAAGAAAGCGAATCTTTTGATTTAGACTACGGAGTTGAACTCGGCAATTATGCGCTTGAACCCGCCCGCAAACTTTGGTTTGGCAAGCCCAGAAGCAGAAAAATGTATCTTTTGCGCCCGCACGGTTCGGTCAACTGGCTGTTTTGCCGTTCCTGCGGAAACGTTTTTTCAAAACTTACAAGACAAAATAAAGTCGCCGATATTATTCAAAGCACGAAATGTTATAACTGCAAGCTGTCAAACCTTGAACCTTACATTATATATCCGAGTTATAACAGAATTTACGAAAACAAACATCTTGTGCAGATATGGCTGCGCCTTGAAAAGCTTTTAATGGAAGCGGACAAATGGTGCTTTATAGGTTATTCTCTTCCCGAAGCCGACAGATATTTTACTTATATTCTAGCAAGAGCGTATAACTACAGAAAGTCGATGAAATACGGAACAGAAATTTCCGTAGTAAATATAAATAAGACTCCGAGCAGAGATGTTTTTGCAAAGTTTGGCACATATTTTGATAAAGTAGTAAAATATGAATGCAGTTTCAAAGAGTTCACAAACCAATATTTTTATGTAGTTTAGATGTGTCGTTAAAATGCCGTGCGCAAGCACTTAATGGAGGGAAAAAATGATAAGGGCTTTATTAAGAATAATACTAAAAGTAGCCGGCGTTGCCGGCATGGGACTTGCCGCGTACATAATCGTTAGATGGTACATATATTGGATGGCATATTATTTTATAGGAAATTTAAAAATTTCGATATTTGCCGGCCTTGCGACTTTTTTTATGTCACCGATCGCCGCAATAGTAGATTTGTTCTGGCATTCTTTGGAACCCAAGACTGTAGAAATGTGGAAATTTTTTCTAATTTATTTTATCGCCGGAAGAATCCTGTTTTTTCTGGGTGAGAGATTGAACGATAAATCATAAAAAAATTTATCTATCCTGGTATTTAATCCGAGCGAAACGAGGACAACCGCTTTTGTTGTCATGCCCGAAATATGTAATCGGGCATTTTTACTAAAGAAGTTTTTGTTTTACGACGAAAGTGGATCCCCGACAAAGACACTCGGGGATGACAAACTAGCGAAATCATTTTTGTCGTCATGCCCGAAATTTGTAATCGGGCATCCATTTTAAATACAAAAAAGATCTTTTACCTTGCTTACCTTAACTATATTTCAGTGTGTTGATGACGACAAAGGAAAAAAGATGGTTTTTAGAAAGTTCTAATGGAATATCTGGATTAAATTAAGTTAGCTTTTTATTGCGGATTCCAGCCTGTTCATTCCTTCTTCGATCATTGTTATTGACGCGGCATAAGAAAGCCGTATGTATCCTTCCGCTCCGAAAGACGAACCGGGTACTACGGCTATTTTTGCTTTTTCCAGCAAATAATCCGCAAGTTCCATATCGTTGTTTATTATTTTTCCGCCTAAATTTTTTCCCATAAGCGCCGAAACGTTTGGGAAAACGTAAAAAGCGCCGTTAGGTTTTATACATGATATCCCGTCAATTTTATTTAAGCGTTCAACTATGTAATTTCTTCTTTTTTCAAATTCCGTTCTCATCATTTCAACGGCGTCCTGCTTTCCGTTTAACGCTTCAACGGCGGCTTTAAGCGAAATTGACGTCGGGTTTGACGTCGACTGGCTCTGTATTTTCGACATTCCGGCGATAATCTCTTTATTGCCGGCGGCATAACCTATTCTCCATCCCGTCATTGAAAACGCTTTTGAAACGCCGTTTACCACGACGGTTATTTCTTTTACTTCGGGAGATACTGACGCCGCTGACATAAATTTTGTTCCGTCGTATACGAGTTTTTCATAAATATCGTCGGATATGATAAGCATTTTGCGCTTTAAACATATTTCCGTGATCGCCTGCAGTTCTTCCCGAGAATACATTGATCCCGTGGGGTTCGATGGGGAATTTATGATTATCGCTTTTGTTTTGCGCGTGATGACTTTTTCAACGGATTTCGGCGTCATTTTGAAATTGCTTTTGTCGTCGGTATTTATTATTACGGGTTTTCCTCCGGCAAGAATTACCATGTCCGTATAGGAAACCCAGTAAGGAGCGGCTATGATTATTTCGTCTTCGTCGTTTATAATTGTCTGAAAAAGATTATATAAAGAATGTTTTGCCCCACACGATACTATCACTTCCGAAGGCGTATAATCCAGATTATTGTCTCTTTTAAGTTTGTCTATAACCGCTTTTTTTAATTCGGGGCTTCCGGCTACCGGACAATATTTTGTGTATCCCTCGTTTATTGCCGTTATCGCCGCTTCTTTGATATTGCAGGGAGTATCAAAGTCCGGTTCTCCCGTGCCAAAACTTATTACGTCTATCCCTTGCTGCCGTAATGC
The DNA here is from genome assembly GCA_031264895.1 of Endomicrobium sp. Classification (GTDB taxonomy): domain Bacteria; phylum Elusimicrobiota; class Endomicrobiia; order Endomicrobiales; family Endomicrobiaceae; genus Endomicrobium_B. The sequence continues at coordinate 7,283 of JAISDI010000091.1, forward strand.
TTTTGCTTTTGCGTCGATTGCCAGAGTCGGCGACGGTTTGATTGCCTGAACTCTTTTGGAAAGAAACATTTTTTTTGCTCCTTATTATAAAAGACGCCCTAAGTTAATTGGGCGCCCGCATAAATTTTATTGTTCCTATGTATTGTCATATTGTTTGACATTTTTTTTTAATTTTTGTAGATTATACAGATTATAAAGGAGTATGTCAAATGTATGCAATCATTAAAACAGGCGGAAAACAGTACAGAGTTGAAGAAGGAAACAGTTTAGTAGTTGAGAAACTTAGAGAAGCTGAAGTAGGTCAGGAAGTGATTCTTGACGAAGTCCTTATGCTTGCCGACGGCGATCAAGCGACCGTTGGAAAACCTAAAGTTGAAGGCGCAAGCGTTGTGGCAAAAGTAGTCGCGCAAAAAAGAGCGCCGAAGGTTATAGTGTTTAAAAGAAAACCTAAGAAAGGCTACAAAAAAATGCAGGGACACCGTCAGTATATCACCGAACTGGAAATAACAGAGATCAAAGCAAATTAAAAAGTAATTTGTAATTTTATCAGGAGACAGTAAAATGGCACATGTAAAAGCTCAAGGTTCCTCTAATAACGGACGCGATTCAAACGGTCAGCGGCTTGGCGTAAAAATATACGGAGATCAAAAAGCTTCCGCAGGCGCAATTATAGTGCGTCAGCGCGGAACGAAGTTCTTCCCGGGAGTCAATGCCGGCATGGGAACGGACAATACGATTTTTGCAAAAGTCGCGGGAACGGTCAAATTCATAAGAAAATCTGGCGACAGATGTTATGTAAATATTCTTCCGTAAACTAAAAAAATGTTTATAGACAAAGCTAATATTTTTCTTACAGCCGGGCGCGGTGGCGACGGCTGTATTTCTTTTAGAAGGGAAAAGTACGTTCCTCTCGGCGGCCCCAACGGCGGCAACGGCGGGAAGGGCGGCGATATTTATTTTGAAGCAGATCCGCACAAAACCACTCTTTTAGACCTTTCGTACAGACCAAAATTTAAAGCCGAAGACGGATATAAAGGACAGCCGAGCGACAAATACGGCAGATACGGGAAAGATTTGATAATAAAGGTTCCTGCGGGAACTCTTATTTTTAAAAACGGCGAACTGTTTGCCGATTTAAAAAGTACAGGGGAAAAAGTTTTGGCCGTAAAAGGCGGAAGAGGCGGAAGAGGCAACGCTTCTTTTAAAACCACAAAAAATACGGCTCCAAGAATTGCCGAAAAGGGAGAGCCCGGCGAGACGGCGGAAATAAATCTTGAACTGCGCCTTATTGCAGATATCGGTTTTGTAGGTTTTCCGAATGCCGGAAAATCCACTCTTCTTTCGCATATTTCAGCGGCAAAACCAAAAATAGCCGATTATCCGTTTACTACTCTTGCGCCGAATTTGGGTGTGGTCAATTATAAAGGAAGACATTTTGTCGCTGCCGACATTCCCGGAATTATAGAGGGCGCTCACGAAGGCAAAGGTCTCGGATTGGAATTTCTTAGGCATATCCGCAGAACAAAAGTCCTTATACATTTAATAGACGTAAGCGGTTTTGACGGGCATGATCCATACGAAAATTATAAAACAATAAATAATGAACTTAAAAAATATTCAAAATATCTTACTAAAAAACATATTTTAATAGTATTAAACAAAATTGACCTTCAAGATTGCCAGCAGCACATAAAAAAATTCAAAAAACATTTAAAAACAAAGAAATTTATAATGATTTCCGCGGCAACCGGCGAAGGCATTGAAAATCTTTTGTCCGAAATAGTAAAAATGCTGGACAAACCGTCGCAGTCAAACATAGAAGAAGAAATAGAGATCGTACCGGTCAAAAAATATATCTATGAGCCGGATTTCAAAATACATAAAGAAGACGGCGTTTTTGTGGTGACCGGAAAAAAAGTAGAAACCTTAACAGAAATGACAAAATTTTCCGAAGACGAAGCTCTAAGACGTTACCAAAACATACTTAAAAAAATGAGCTTAGAAGACGAACTGGAAAAAATGGGCTGCAAACATGGCGATCTGGTAAGAATCGGCGGCCTTGAGTTTGTGTTTGAAAAATAATTGTAAAATCTTCGCGATGTATCTTCAGCGCTGATCATATAGAAATTATTAGGGCATGTTCACACGCCCTAAAGTTTTCATCAAAATTAATGTATAAATCATGACAAACGCAGGATAAACTTCTGTCGGTATTGACAAAAAAAACATAGGTTTTCATGCGTGTTTATACAACCTGCCATTTACATATATAATAGAATTTATTTTAATATAGCAGATCATGATAAAAACATATTTTGTATCAAATGGTTTATCAAAAATTTTGGCGCTTATTATATGCGTTATGGTTGTTTTCAATTGTATTATTTCAATTCCCGCAGGTAAAATGAATGCCCGTTCTTTTTTAGATATACAAAAGGATATTTTTTCTGCCGTAGCATTTGTTTCCGACGTCATAGAGGGGATAAACAAATCTTTTTCCGATAAACTTATTCCGTATTCAAACAAAAATGCCGGCCAAGACGATTCAAAACAGGGTGAAGTAGTTGCAAAAATGGATTTTATACCGGTTTT